>NZ_JAUNSF010000139.1 GCF_030539355.1 Sutterella sp. | reverse complement strand
TTGCGGCCGTAGAAGGCCTTGAGCTTCGCGAGGGCCTGGTCGACGTACTCAGGAACCCAGTAGGTCGAGATGTGCGTGGCGTTCGGGATGATGAAGAGCTCCTTGTCCTTCGTGCCCGTGGCCTTCTTGAAGGCGTCCTCGGTCAGGTAGCGCGAGTCGGCCTTCTCGCCGGCGATCATGAGGAGCGGCTGGTTGATGAGCTCGATCTGGTTCGTGGCGTCCCAGCTCATGAGCTCCATCAGGCTCGCCGTCGTGTAGCGGAAGGTCGAGTTGGCGTGGCGGTGCGTCTTGCCGTAGTAGATCATGCCCTCGCGGTAGAGGTCGGTCGTGATCTTGGCGACGCCCTCGTCGGTGAGCGCGTCGAAGTCAACGTTGCCCGAGTAGGAGAGGCTGCCCGAGGCGCGGGCGTCCGAGGCGGCCTTCATGCGCTCGTTGATCGTGTCCATCTGGCCGTCGAGGTAGCCGTTGCGGCGCACGCGCCCGGAGTTGAACATCGAGAGCGTGGCGACGGCCTTGAAGCGCTTGTCGCTCTTGGCGGCCTCGAGCGTGTACCCGCCGCCGCCGCAGATGCCGAGCACGCCCACGCGGTTCGCGTCAACGCCGGCGTAGTGCGTGATGTAGTCGGCCATGCCGTGGATGTCCTCGGCGCGGTAGAAGGGCTTGTCGGTGTTGCGGGGCTCGCCGCCGCTCGCACCCTGGAAGGCAGCGTCGGCGGCGATCGTCACGTAGCCGAGCTCGGCGAGGCGCTGGGCGTAGAGGCCGGCGACCTGCTCCTTCACGCCGCCGTTCGGGTGGGCAACGACGATGGCCGGATAGGACTTCTTGGCGTCGAAGTTGGCGGGCGTGTAGACGTTCGCGGCGATGCGGATGCCGTTGAGTTCGTAGGAGACCGGGTGAATGTTCACCTGGCCCGCGACGTTCTGCGTGATGGCGCCGCGGTAGACGAGGCCGAAGGGGTTGGCGGGCGGGTTCTCGCCGGAGAGGCCGGCGACGGCCGACGAGGCGGCCGAGCCGATCGAGAAGGCGGCGGCGAGGACGAGAGCGGTCTTGCGGAAGGACATGATTCGAGGCTCCTTGTGATGAACGAATTTCCGGGGATTCCTCTCCGGGACCTCAGGCGGTCCGGGGCGGGGAATCCGTGATTTCCTTGAGGAAAATTCTGCGGAAAATCCGTGCTCGGCCATTGACGGGAGCGTCCTCCGGTTTGCACGATTCTCCCTGAGTTCATGCTCCCGGGAGGATCGTGCATGCTTCAGAGAGTCAGAGTTTCCCGGAGCTCAGGAAAAAGAAAACGGCGCCCGGAGAAGTTCTCCGAGCGCCGCAGATGACAGAAGCGAGCCGCTGCTTCCGTGATCAATCGATGCCGGTCACCTTGAAGCCCGCGCCTTCGACGGTCGCGGTGAGCATCTCGTTCGTGACGAAGAGGTCGGCGTCAACGACGGCCTGCTTCTTCTCGAGGCTCACCTCGACCTCGTCGATGCCGGGAAGCGCGCGAAGCGCCTTCTCGACCGACGCGGTGCAGTGGCCGCAGTGCATGCCTTCAATATGGATGGTCTTCTGAGTCATTTGTTTTCCTTTTGCCTTTCCGGAGGCGTCTGATCCTTCAATTCTGCCCCCTTTGGGAGCGTTCTGGGGAACCTCGTCGCTGATGAGCTTCGGGCGGAAGAATCTCAGCCGGAGCGCGTTCGTGACGACGGAGAAACTCGAGAGGCTCATCGCTGCGGCGGCGAGCATCGGCGAGAGCGTCAGGCCCTTCGAGGCGAAGACGCCCGCGGCGATCGGGATGCCGATCGCGTTGTAGATGAAGGCCCAGAAGAGGTTCTCGCGGATGTTGCGCATCGTGGCGCGCGAGAGCTCGATGGCGCGCACGACGTCCGTGAGGCGGCTCTTCATGAGCACCACGTCGGCCGAGGCGATGGCGACGTCGGTGCCCGCGCCGATCGCTGCGCCCACGTCCGCGGCGGCGAGCGCCGGGGCGTCATTGACGCCGTCGCCCACCATGAGGACGCGCTTGCCCGAGGCACGGAGCTTCTCGACCTCCTCGGACTTCTGCGCAGGGAGGACGCCGGCGATCACGTTCGTGATGCCCGTCTTCGCGGCGATCGCCTGCGCGGTGCGCGGGTTGTCGCCCGTGAGCATCGTGACGGAAACGCCGAGCTTATCGAGCGCCGCGACGGCCTCCGCGGAGTCGGGCTTCACCTGGTCGGCGACGCGGATGAGGCCGAGGAGCGACCCCGGCTTCCCGTCCGCGGGCTCCTGACCGATGAAGAGCGGCGTCTCGCCCGAGGCGGCGGCCTGGTCGGCCGCGGCCGCGATGGCATCGGGCAGAACAATGCCGAAGGCCTCGGTCATGCGGGCGTTGCCGGCGAAGTAGCGCTTCTTGCCGATGCGGGCGGCGATGCCCTGGCCGGCGGTCTGCGTGAAGTCCTCGATGGGCTGGAGCGGCAGCGCCTTTGCCTTCGCCTCGGCGATGATCGCGGCGCCGAGCGGGTGCTCGGAGGCGCTCTCGAGCGACGCGGCGGTCATGAGGAGCGGCACCTCGAGGCCCGGCATCGCCGGGGTGAGGCCCGTGACGACGGGCTTGCCGGTTGTGACCGTGCCGGTCTTGTCGAGCACGGCGGCGTTGGTGCGGCCGAGGAGCTCAAGCGCCGTGGCGCTCTTGAAGAGGATGCCGCGGCGGGCGCCCTGGCCCGTGCCCACCATGATCGCGGTCGGGGTGGCGAGACCGAGCGCGCAGGGGCAGGAGATGACGAGGACCGAGATCGCGCAGGTGAGGGCGAAGCTGAAGGATTCGCCGAGAAGCAGCCACACGACGAGCGTGAGCAGCGCGATGCCGATCACGACCGGAACGAAGACGCCGCTCACGCGGTCGGCGAGACGCGCCACAGGGGCCTTGCTCGTCGTCGCCTCGTCCACGAGACGGATGATCTGGGCGAGCGCCGTGTCCTCGCCCACGCGCTCGGCGCGCATGACGAAGTGACCGGAGGCGACCAAGGTCGCGCCCGTGAGGCTGTCGCCCGCGGCTTTCTCGACCGGGGCGGACTCGCCCGTCATGGAGGATTCGTCGACGCTGCCCGCGCCCTCGAGCACGACGCCGTCGACGGGAATCGTCGCGCCCGTGCGGAGCACGACGCTGTCGCCGGGCTTCACCTGCTCGGCGGGCACCGTCACCTCGCGGCCGTCCCGGAGCACCGTGGCGGTCTTCGGGGCGAGCGCAGCGAGACGCTCGATCGCGTCCGTGGTCTTTCCCTTGGCGCGCGCCTCGAGCCACTTGCCCACCGTGATGAGCGTGACGATCATCGCCGCACCCTCGAAGTAGAGCCCGTGCGCGAGGTGGAGCGCGTGGTCGGTGTGCCCGAGCCCGGCGTGCCAGCTCGCCTCAAGGAGCACCCAGCAGCCGTAGATGAAGGCGGCGGAGGCGCCGACGGCGATGAGGCTGTCCATGTTGGGCGCCCTCATCGCGAGCGCCTTGAAGCCGCGGATGAAGAAGATGCGGTTGAGGAAGAGGGGCGGGAGCGAGAGGATCAGCTGCGCGACGCCGCGCATGAGCCCCGCCTCGTGCCGCCCGAGCCACTCGGGCGCCGGGATGCCCATCATCGGGCCCATGCTCACGTACATGAGGACGACAAGGCACCCGATCGACCAGATGAGGCGCGTGCGCACGGCGTCGGCCTCGGCCTTCGCCTCCTCGGCGCGCGAGGGGCCGGCGTCGGCTTTCTTCTCTCCGTCGGCGCGGGAGGCGCCGTAGCCGGCCTCGATGACGGCCGCGACGATCGCGTCGGAGATCCCCGCGGCGCTCTCCTTGTCGGGAGCGGCGCAGTCGACGTCCATGGAGTTCTTGAGGAGATTGACGGCGACGTTCGTGACGCCGTCAACGTTGCCGACGACCTTCTCGACGCGGGCCTGGCAGGCCGCGCAGCTCATGCCGGTCACGTTGTAGCGGAGCCGGCAGGTCGTGGTGTTCGTGGGTGTGGAAGGCATGTTCTATGTCCGGACGGCCGGGTGACCGGGCGCTCTGCGCCGGTCCGCCGGTCGGATGCGATTCTTTCTCTGGAAAGGAGACTATAGAACGGTGAAGCGCCTCAATGTCAATAGTTCTCAATATTGAATAGGATCTCTCCCATCGGAGGCATCCGCGGCACCGTCGGCCGCCCCGCCGTCGCCCGCGAGCACTTTCCGGAGCTCGGTGACGAGCGCCCGTGCGAGCGGGCTCGCGAGCCTGTCGGCCGGCCAGGCCGCGACGGCCTCGTAGCGGACCTCGGGCGTGAGCGGGATGAACTTCACGCGGCTGTCGTCGGCGACGACCCCTTCGATGCAGAGCGCGGCCACGTCGGGCTTCTCGCTCGTGCGCACGAGGAGTGCGGCGTTCCCGAGCAGGTTGTAGGTGCCGAGCGTGTGGAGTTCCTCGAGCCGGAAGCCGGCGCTCCCCGCAAACGACCCCGTCTCCTCGTCAGAGACGCGGCGCGGCACGTAGAGCTCAAGCGTGCGGAGATCCTCGTGCGTCACGGCGGTGTGGCCCCCGAGGGGTCCGTCGCGCCGCGTGAGCACGCCCCAGCGCGCGGCATCGGGAAGCGGGAGTGTCTCGAACCCGGAGAGGTCCGCGCCTGAGGTGAAGACGGCGAGGTCCGCCTGTCCGAGGCGGAGGTGCTGCGCGGCCACGTCGGCCGTGACCGAGAGAAAGTGGCACCGCACAGCCGGGTGCGCGGCCTGCAGCTTCCCCACGGCCTGCGCGACCGCGGCGAAGGAGGGCATCTCGCCCGCGGCGATCGTGAGGTCTCCGGAGAGGAGGTCCGCGCTTCTCGCCTCCTCGCGGGCCTGGTCGGCGAGCGCGAGGATCGAGACGGCGCGGCGGTAGAAGAGCGCGCCCTTCTCGGTGAGCTCGATGCGGCGCGTCGTGCGCTCGAGGAGCGCCTGACCGAGCTCGTCCTCGAGCTCCGCGACCTGGCGCGAGAGCGTGGGCTGCGTGACGAAGAGCTTCTTCGCCGCCGCCGTGTAGCTCCGCTGGCGGACGACCTCGACAAAGTACCTGAGGGCTCGGAGTTCCATGAGAGTGTTCCTCCCGCCGACTTATGCGGCGACCGAATCAGTTCTTATAAAAATAAGGAAATTGTATTTCCGCGCTTCGAATTGTATGCTTAACGCATGAATTCTGCGATAGATGCTTTCAATGAATCAATCGGAGGCATCCCTTGCAGGGCAGGTCAAACACTTTTGAAGGAGAACGCTCATGCGGTCGACTTTCCTCAAGAAATGCGTGCTCGTCACAGCGCTCCTCACGATCGGAGGCGGCGCGATGGCTGCGGAAATTTTTCTGACGACGGGCGGCGTGACCCATGCGGTCACGATCGAGGATCATGACGCGGCGAAGTCGCTCATCGCGATGCTGCCGCTCGACCTCAAGTTCGAGGACTACGGCTCGGTCGAGCGCATCTCGTATCTGCCGAGGAAACTCACGCTCGGCAACGCTCCGACGCGCACGACGCCCGCGGCGGGCGACCTCACGTACTACGCGCCCTGGGGGAATCTCGCCGTCTTCATCGGCAGCTTCCGTACCTCCGACGGTCTCGTTCCGCTCGGTAAACTTTCCCGTGAGGCGCTAGACGCCGTCCGCAGCTCGGGTGACCACACGGTGCGTCTCACAGCCGCCCGCCCGTGAGGTCCTGTACCTGGCATTCAGATCTGAACATTTCTTGAGGAATAACAGAGATGACTCTGGAGAAACTTCAGCTTCGCCGCCGTGATTTTGTGCTCGGCGGCCTCGGACTCGGCGCGGCCGCCCTGGTGAGCGGCTGCGCGAACCGACCCACTGTCGCGGAGGCTCCCGCGGCTGAGCCCGCCCCGGCTCCGGCTCCTCAGCCGGCCGCCCCGGCGCCCGCGATGGTTTTCCCTGCGCCGCGCACGACGAAGCTCCCGCAGCGTTTCCTGCGTGACATGAAGGTCTCGGCGATCGGCCTCGGGTGCCTGCCGATGGTGGGCTACTACGGCGGCACGTACGAGAAGGCCGACATGATCCGCCTCATTCGCCACGCGTTCGAGAGCGGCGTCACGTTCTTCGACACGGCCGAGGTGTACGGCCCCTACACGAGCGAGGAATGGGTCGGCGAGGC
>NZ_JAUNSF010000138.1 GCF_030539355.1 Sutterella sp. | reverse complement strand
GATTTTACCATACCCTGTCGAAGTTAGCTAGTTTATTTCCTTACAGTTCCTAAGTAACAATACCCAGTCGCATTTCCTTCCAACCTGACAGCCCGGACTTCCCTGTCGCGCAGGGACACAGGGACTTTCGCGCAATGAATGTCAGCTTCTGCTTAGGAGGGGGATGTACTGTTATTTGTGCGATTCTCCGGGAAAGCGCTTGTTTTTCTTCAGGACAGCGCCATTCCTTGTTGTAATAGCGCCACAGAGTCCAAAAAGAACGCCCCGGGACCTTTCACAGCCCCGGGGCGTTCCGTTGTTTCCCTCTGAACAGTTTCAGGCGTTCAGAAACCTGATGACCTGTCTGAGGCGGGTTTCGACTGCCTCATCTTCACCCGAACCCGCCGCACGGGGCGGCGGGCTCAGAGCAGATCTTCCTGAAAGAATTCAGGAATTAGAAGCGGTGACGCAGACCGACCATGGCGGTGGCGGCGTTCGGCTCGCGGTCAGCAGCGCCGGTCACCTCATAGGTGTCCTGCGTGTAGGAGGCGACGGCGTAGACGTTGGTGCGCTTCGTGATCATGTAGTCATAGCCGGCGGAAACAACCCAGCGCGAGAAGTCGAACTTGGTCGCGTTGCTGTCAGCCTCGCCGAGATCCATGTAGCCGGCACCGACAAGGGCGGAGCCGCCGAAGGCCGGGATGGAGGCCGAAACGGTCAGGCCGTAGCCCTTGACCTTGCCGAGGGAGCCCTGGATGCCGGAGAACGAAACCTCGTCCATGTACTGCGCACCGGCGTGGAGCTTGGCAACGCCGAAGTTGTAGTTGCCGCCGAGCGTGACCGTGAGGCTGTCATCAACATCGCCGCGGCTGACGTTATTCGTCGCATCCCAGCTCCTGTAGTTCGTGGAGTCAACCGAGAAGAACAGGTTGAGCGGGCCGTTGTTGTAGGTCGCGCCGATCACATAGTAGCGATCCTTCGAGCTCTTGTTCTCCGTGCCGTCAAGCTCGGTGGCAGCGGTGCTGCTCTCCTTGGTGTTGCCCATGGCGTACTGGGCATAGACCTTGACGCCGGCGAAGGACGGGGTCTGGTAGCCAATGGCGTTGTCATAGACCGAGGCGGTCTTCAGCGTGGTGCCGACCTGGGCGACATAGGAGCCGTAGCCGGTCGAGAAGGCCGACAGCATGCCGATCTTGCCCCAGGAGCTGACGCCCTGATTGATCGAGCCGAAGCGACCGAAGGAGACCTGCCCAAAGGGCGTATAGAGCGAGAGGCTCGATTCACGGCGGAAGAGGCGGCCCTGCTCAAGAGAGCCGTCGTCGGAGCCGAAGCCGGACTCAAGGATGAAGCCCACGGCATAGCCGTTGCCCAGATCTTCTTTTCCCTTGAGACCCCAGCGGGAGCCGGCCTGCTGGCCCGACTTCATCTGGAAGGTGTTGGTCGTGTCGGTGTTGTTGTCCTTGTCGATGCGCTCATAGTTGAGGCCCGTGTCGATGTTGCCGTAGAGGGTGACGTCAGCAGCGATGGCGGAGCCGGCAAAGGCGCCGAGCATGGCGACCGCAACGAGAGTCTTCTTCATGATGAGAGTTCCTTTTTTTGGATTTGGTCCCCCTGGCTTCACGGAATCAGCCGCGCGGAAAGCCAGGAAAGCCGCGCGGCCCGAATATCAGTCCAATAGCGTACCACCCGCTAAGGAATTCTGTGTATCTATCTCAGAATACCCGACTCTCTAAGGAGTCAATTGGATGTCGTATCGCGTCTGAGAGCGTCGTAAGTCGCGTCTTGTCGTACCTTTCGTGTTACACCAACATGGGTGTACAACAACAGAATTGAGTCTTGCAAAGGAAACGCTTATTGGATTCCGTCGTTGCGAAACATTGTTGGATTTTTCAGCCGCATCATACAGTTGCGAACAATTCTCAACTAAGCACCTAGTTCTTTCGACTGAGAAAGAGGGAGGGATAAATACAGCTGAGTGTCAGATCCTCCGAAAAATCCTCCGCTTTTATTGGACTTTCGAACGCTCATCTGTGGCAGAAAGGCCACAAAACGGTGTCGGAAGACCTTCGGGCGGCCCGATCCCGAACCCGGAACGATGTTTCACACCGCCCTTCCCCGGTTGCCTAAAAAAGCAGAAGACCCCGGAGACCGAAGTCGTCCGGGGTCCGGAACATCATCAGGGATCAGGGTTCAGACGGGCGGCGGGCCCTGGCAGGTCCCTCTCCTTCAGGAGCGCCCCTGCCCGCCTGAACCGCTGAAAACCGATCAGAAGCGGTGGCGCAGGCCCACCATGACCGTCGTGGCGGACGGGTCGCGGTCAACCGGCGTGGCGGTCTTCTTCTCCACCGAGTCCTTGATCCAGCTCGCGAGCGCATAGACGTTCGTGCGCTTCGTGAACGCGTAGTCGAAGCCCACCGAGCCCACGAGGCGGGTGAAGTCGACGTCGTAGCCCACGGAGTCGGCGTCGGAGCCGTCCGTGTAACCGCCGCCCACCATGAGCTTGCCGCCGAGGACCGGCGCGGAGGCCGAGAGCGTCACGGCGTAGCCCGTGATCTTGCCCGACTTGAGATTGCTGTCGACGCTGTCAAACGACAGCTCGTCGAACCACTTGGCGCCGAGGAAGACCTTGGCGACCTTGAAGTCGTACGAGCCGCCGAGCGTCACGGCGAGGCTGTCCTCGACGTTTGCGATCGCGGCGTTCGTGTCGGCGTTGAAGCTCTTGTAGTTGATCGAGTCGATGGCGAGGAGCGCGGCGAAGGGGCCGTTGTTATAGGTCGCGCCGAGAAGGTAATAGCGGTCCTTCGCGGACGAGTTCTCGCGGCCGGAGACCTCGTCGCCGTTCTTGTCGACCGAGTCGCCCATCGCGTAGTGGGCGTAGACCTTGAGGCCGGCGAAGGACGGCGTCTGGTAGGCGATCGAGTTGTCGTACATCGACGCGCCCTTGAAGATGGTGCCGACCTGGGCGGCCGTGCTGCCGTAGCTCGTGCTGAAGGCGGAGAGCATGCCGAGCTTGGCCCACGAGCCCGTGCCCTGGTTGATCGAGCCGAAGCGGCCCATCGTCACCTGGCCCCAGGGGGCATGGATCGAGACGCTCGACTCGCGGCGGAAGAGGCGGCCCTGCTCGAGCGCGCCGTCGTCGGCGGTGAAGCCGCTCTCGAGGATGAAGCTCACGGCGTAGCCGTTCCCGAGGTCCTCGCGGCCCTTCAAGCCCCAGCGGGAGCCGCCCTGCTGGCCCGACTTCATCGAGAGCGTGTCGGTGGCGTCCTTGCCGGCTTCGTCGGTGTCGAGGTGCGTGTAGTTGAGGCCCATGTCGATGTTGCCGTAGACATTGACGTCGGCGGCGACGGCCGAGCCCGCGAAGGCGCCGAGGAGCGCAAGCGCGAGACAAGTGTTTTTCATGGTGAGAATCTCCTTTCTCCGGTTTCTTCGGGTTTTCGGCGGTCCTGAGGCCGGGGAGCGAACCCTGGGAAAACTTCCGCGGCCTGAAGGTGGTCAGGCGCGGAGTCTACCTGCGGGAGAAATCTCTTTTGTGACACGCCGCACGTGTATACACGGCGGCTTATCAGGTCCATCGACGGGACACGATCGGACGCGGCCGGAGGCAATTAACGGGACCCGGTCACGCATGTCCGCAACAGTGTTGTGCTACCGGGCGCGGACGCAGGAAAAACCCCCGGAGGACTGGAACTGTCCTTCCGGGGGCGTGAGTCTGTGTGAGATCAGGGCTCAGCCGGTGAGAGTCGCGGCCGGATCCAATTCAACCCGCAGGATCCGAGCCTTGGGCAGAGCCGACTGAACCGATGAGCTCATCAGAAGCGGTGACGGAGGCCGACCATGACGGCGTAGGCCTTCGGATCGAGATCGGTCGCGGAGGACTGCTCGACGGACTCCTGCATGTAAGTCGCGACGGCGTAGACGTCGGTGCGTTTCGTGAAGAACACGTCGTAGCCGACGGAGCCGACGATGCGCGAGAAGTCATACTTCACGGTCTGGCTGTCCGCGGACTCGGCGTCCGTGTAGCCGACGCCCACGAGGAACTTGCCGCCGAGGGCCGGAATGGAGGCAGAGGCCTGCACGCCGTAGCCGTCAAGACGCAGGGCGCTCGAGAAGCCGATCGGGGTGAAGTCGCTCTCCTCGAAGTACTGGCCGGCGAGGAAGACCTTGGCGACGCCGAAGTCATAGCTGCCGCCGAGGGTGACGGTCAGGCTGTCGTCAACCGAGCCGGTGATCGGACGGGCGCCGCTGTTGTAGCTCCTGTAGTTCGTGCTGTCGACGGCGAGGTAGCCGGCGAAGGGGCCGTTCTCGTAGGTGGCGCCGATCACGTAGTAGCGGTCGGTGGAGGACTCGTTCTCGACGTAGCCGTTGGTCGAGTTCGAAGAGCCCATGGAGTACTGGGCGTAGACCTTGACGCCGGCGAACTCAGGCGTCTGGTAGGCGATCGTGTTGTCCCAGACCTGGGAGGTCTTGAACGTCGTGCCGGCCTGGGCGGCGTAGGAGCCGTAGTTCGTGCCGAAGGCCGAGATCATGCCGATCTTTCCCCAGGAGGAAGTGCCTTGGTTGATCGAGCCGATGCGGCCGAGCGAAAGCTGACCGTAGGGGCTGTAGAGCGAGACGGAAGCCTCGCGGCCGAAGAGGCGGCCGCCCTGGCCGAGCTGGCCGTCGTCGCCCGTGAAGCCGTTCTCGAGGATGAAGCCCACGGCGTAGCCGTTGCCGAGATCCTCACGGCCGCGCAGGCCCCAGCGGGAGCCGGCCTGCTGACCGGATTCCATCGAGAACGTGTCGGTGGCGTCCGTGCCGGCGACGTCGCTGTCGATGTGCTTGTAGGCGAAGCCGTAGTCGACGGAGCCGTAGAGCGTGACGTCAGCGGCGGCGGTGCCGGCGAAGGCGCCCAGGAAGGCGAGCGCAAGGAGAGTCTTCTTCATGGTTGAGAATTCCTCAATGTATCCCGGGGTAGTTTGATGTCCGGCCGCCGCGCAAGTGGCCCGGGGGAAACCGGCGGCCGGAGGAGTCGGATGTCAGTCTATTTTTCGGCTCCGCCGCCGCAATTCACTTTTCTGCCGACTTCGTGCACAAAGCTCCCTCATCTTCACGGACCGCCCTTCCCGTCCGTGCGGCCCCGGATCCGCTCCCTGATTTTCCTCGGAACATTTGGAGCTCCCGTCCTTCCCGCCTCCGCTCCGGCCATGTCGCCGGGCCAGGTCCCGGGCATCTCCGCCCCGCCCCGGGGAATCGAAAGGGGCGAAGTTTTCCTGCACTTCCGTGCACCGCCCGCGCAGGTTTGCCCATGGCCAGACCGCGGTTTCGCGCGGGGTTTTCCGAGGTTCCTGCAAGGAACTCCCCGGCATGTTGCGGCGAACACACAGCTTCCGGGCCGCCCGCGGACGAGCTCCCTCTATATATAGAGAGGCCGGCGCAAGCCGGCCCCAGTCAAAGAAAACGGGACCGCTTCTGAACGGTCCCGTCATCGAAAGCACTGCCTGAGACGCGGGAACTTCCCGCCGCGCCTCACCCTGCTCTCTTTCTTACTTGCCGAGGAGGCTCTTCAAGTCAATGCCGAGCTTCTCGGCGATCTGCGGGAGCTGGAGGGCGCTGGGCATCGACTGGCCCTTCAGCCACTCGAGCACGGTCGGGAGCGCCACGTTGAGGCTCTCGGCGAGCGACTCCTGGGAGATGCCGCGCTGCTGGAGGAGTTCGTTGAGGCGCGCCGCGAAGGCCTGCAGCGTCTCGGCGGAGACGTTCGAGCCGAGGTTCTCGGCGAGGCCGCCGAGGATGGAGGAGGCGTCCTTCGAGAGGAAGGAGCCGAAGAGATCGGAAGCGGACATGTGTTTTTCCTTCTTGAGAGGGATGGAATGGGACACCGCGTGAAAGTTTAAGGCGTACTTCCCGCGGCCCGCAAAGTTTCCGCGGACGCCGGGGGCCGGCCGCAGGCCTCCCGGGCACCTTCCCGGCGGCTCCCCGGAGTGCTCCGCCGCAGTGCGCAATGCACTCCGGATGAAGCGCCTCGCACAGTTTTTGGGCGGCATTGTTCCGGACCTCGGAAAACCCGGACCGGGATTTTGAAACCGTGAGCGGGAGAGGCCCTGCGCAGCACACGGCGAACGCAAAACAGAAGTACTCAGAAGACCTTTCTAGCCTCGTTTGATA
>NZ_JAUNSF010000137.1 GCF_030539355.1 Sutterella sp. | reverse complement strand
ACAAATGAGATGCAATTTCAGGAAAGGCGGAGAGAAGCCCTTCCGGCTCCCGGAGGACTCCTCATTTCCGGTGAGAAATCCTTGACTCAGAATGACGCCCGGGAGGCTTGTTTACGCTGTTGGATCTCGATGGCGGCTCACGTGGATGAACCGCTCGAATTATTGTTACCCCACCCCCAGGCAGGTCATGCCCGGGGGCAATGTCACCGGAAGGAAAAAGTCATTCCCTGTCCGAAGTTCCTTCCTTTATACCCTCCCTGCTGATTTCCATGGCTTTGCCGGCCTCGTCATCGCCGCCCGAGCGGACGACGAAGGCCGCCTGCGGGGAGGAGAAAATGCGTTTTGCCTCGCGGCTCACGTCGGACGCGGTGATCGCGCTGAGCAGCTCGTCGGTCTGCTCGGCCCAGGAGGTGAAGGGACGGCCGGTCGCGGCCTCGCTTCTCATGACGCCCGACCAGAAGCGGTTCGTGCGGCGGTTCGTGCGCCAGGCGGTGCGCATCGGCTCCTTGACGAGCTCGAGCTCCTCGTCGGTCACGCCCTGATCGCGCAGATCCCGCGCGATCGCCTCCATCGCGTCGCGAACCTCGCCGGTCTGCGCGCGCTTCGTCTCGACCTGCATCAACAGGTAGGCGAAGCCCTCCATCTCGGTCCACTCGCGGTACCAGGCCGACGGGCTGTAGGCCGCGGCGAGTTTTTCGCGAATTTCCTTGCGCATGCGGTCGGCGACGACCGCGGCGACGAGCCTGCGGGTCATCGCCGTGCGGCGGTCCGCCGCGTCCGGGTTGTCGAGGTGCCAGGCCACGGAGAGCACGGACTTGCCGAGCCGGTCCTCCATCACGATGCGGTCGCGCGACTCGTCCTCGGGGAAGTCCGGGAGCCGGCCCGCGAAGGCGCGCGGCGCCTCGGCGCGGGGAAGCGCACCCATGAGGCGCGCCGCCTCCGCCGCCGCGAGCACGCGGTCGAAGTCACCGGTGATGAGGAGCGTCCTCGCGCCGCGCATGCGGGTTTCGGCGAGGTACTTCCGCATTGCCTCGAGCGGAACGCCCTCCGCGTCCGCGGCTTCCCAGGAGCGCAGGCGCAGCGGCCCCCCGAGGAGGAACCGGGTGCGGTCCGTCCTCACGACGCCCTCGACGGTCTTCCTGCGGCTGAACTCGGTCTGCCTCAGGCTCTGGAGCGTCTTCTCGAGGTTCTTCTCCGTCACGACGGGGTCGAGGAACCGCGTCCGGATCGCCTCGAGCAGCATCTCGAGGTCATCGCGCTGCGCCGAGCCCGAGATCTCGTTGAAGGTCTCGGCCGCGGTCTCGCTCGTCACGAGGCCGCGCGCGGCGAAGCGCCTCGAGGTCTCGAGGGCCGTGAGGCGCCCGATGCCCTGCTGCCGGAGCACCGAGAGCGCCGTGCGCAGCGTGAGGGACTCCTCGTCGGGCACGCCCATCGTGCCGTCGCCGAAGATGAGCGAGGCCTTGACGGTGCCCTTCTCGAAGGGAAGCGGCAGAAGAATGAGCCTCAGACCGTTCTCGAGCACCGCCTCGTACTTCGTGAGGCCGAGGTCGGTCATGCCGACGGCGGACTCGGCGAGCTCGGGGATCGGCACCGCCGGGGGCTCGTCGAGGTAGGGGAACTTCATGAGCGCGGCCTCGGCGGGCGGCAGCACCTCGGCGGTGTTCGACGCTTCGAAGACGGCCCGGACCTCCTCCTCGGAGGCGTCCGTGTCGCCCGAGACCCGCAGCCGGATGTTGCCCGGCGCGAAGGCGGCCCTGAGCTCGGCCGAGGCCTCCTCGACGGTGATCGAGTCCTTCATCGCGCGCCAGCGCTCGAGGTCCTGCTCGGCCGAGGTGTAGACGAGGCCCTGGTTGAGAAGCGAGACAAAGTTGTCCGCGCAGTATTCATTGGTCCACGAGGAGCGCTGGTTCACCGCGCGCTCAAGCGTGGCCTCGATCTCGTCCTTGATCGACTTCACCTCGTCGGCGGTGAGCCCGAAGACGGCCGCGCGCCGGCGCTCCTCCTCGAGGATGTCGAGCGCCCGCCTCCAGTTCGCCCCCGTCGTCACCGCCATGAAGCGCGCCGACGGCGCGAAGGGCTGCAGCCGCGCGTCATGGAAAATCGCGCGGGTCCAGATCTGCGGCTCGTTGTCGCGGCGGGCGGCGAGCCTGCGGTTGAGCGCGATGCTGCCGATCCACTCGAGCATGAGCCGGCGCTGCCGCGCCTCGGTGTCGACGACCGGGACGGCGGGCGCGATCTGCATGAGCGTGATCGTGGTGCTCGAGACAGGGCGCTTCTGCACGAGCACGCGCAGCCCTTCGGTGAGATCGGCCTCGCCGAAGCTCTCCACTCCGGGGAGCGCCGCGGCGGGCATGCTCCCGAAGGTCGCACGGATGAACTTCTCCATCCGGGCGGGGTCGACGTCGCCCGCCACCACCACGACCATGCGGCCCGGCACGTACCACTTGCCGTAGAAGGCGCGCACGGACTCGGCGTTCATGGCTTTGAGCGTCTCGTCGGTGCCGATGATCTCGTTGGCGAACCGCGTGCCGCCCCAGACGAAGCTGCGCCAGATGCGCGAGGCCTCGGCCTCCTCCGTGTTGCGGGCGCGCTTCTCCGACAGGATGACGCCCCGCTCCTCGTCGATCTCCGCGGGCTCGAGGAGGAGGCCGTCCGCAATGTCGCGCAGGATCCTCAGGCCGTCATGGATGACGCCGTCGGCGGTGTCCGCGAGGTTGAGCTTGTAGACCGTCTCGCCGAACGAGGTGTGGGCGTTGGTGTCGCCGCCGAAGCTCATGCCGTGCCGCTGAAAGAACGGGATCAGCGACCCGGCGGGAAAGTTCCGCGACCCGTTGAAGGCCATGTGCTCGAGGTAGTGCGCCGTGCCGAGCTCGTGGGGCTCCTCCATCAGCGACCCCGTCTGCACGTCGAGCCGCAGCGACACCCTTCCCTTCGGGTTCTTGTTGGGGATGATGGCGAATCTCAGGCCGTTCGCGAGCCTGCCGAAGCGGACCGAGGGATCGGGCGCGACCGAGGTCTTCTCCTGCGGCCAGGCGCCGTCGTACCACGAGAATTCCGCGGCCTGGGCGCCGCCGAGGGCGAGGAGAAGCGAGAGGGCGACACCTGTGAGACGGGTTTCGGAATGGCTGGGAAAACGGCTCATGATGAAGGTCAGTGTTTACCGAGGGTTTTATTTTGAAAAGAGATTATCCGCGCTGGCTCTCTGTCGCGTTGGAAAAATCGCTCAGGGCGTGAGTTTCACCGGCTCCCGGTAAGATTCCCGGGGCACTTCGTCCGTGAGGATGAGCGAGGCCTCGAGCCTGTCCATTTCCTCGAGGACCTTGAGCGCCGCCTTCGCTTCGCTCACGAGCCCTTCGTCCTCTGTGATGCCGGCGAGCATTTCCTTTGCGGTGACGCGATCGCCGAGCTCCCAGGCGACGATGCCCGCGTGCCAGCGGCTCCGCTCGGCCGTGGGGCCGCCCCTCTGCGCGTCCCCGGTCCAGACGGCGAGCGCCTCGCGCGGCCGGCCGAGCTCATAGAGGAGCGTCGCCCGGAGCGGCGCGAGGTTCATGCCCGTTGTGACGTCCACCGGGAGTTTTTCGATCTCAAGCACGGTCCCGACTGCGGCCTCCCTGCGTCCGGCCTCGAGCTCCGCGGCGAGCCGCCGCTCAAGCCTGCGCCGCTCGCCCCGGGCCTCGGTTCCCGCGCCCTTCTCATCCTTCGCGTCCTTCTCATCAGTGCGCAGGAAATCGGCGGCGTCGAGCCCGGAGAGCGCATGGAGCCCGAGCCTCGGCGCTCTGAGCGAGGCGTAGAGGTCGGCGGAGGCGCGCGTGAGACGCCTCGCCCGGCCGCAGTTCTCATCCTTGCCGCAGTCGAGCCGCGCGAGCGCCGCGGCGGTCTCGAGCGCCGGGGCCGCCTCGGCCGGGCGTTTCCGCTCGATGCGTATGCTCGCGAGCGTCTGCCAGACGGAGCGGTCGGCGGGGAGGAGCCCGGCGAGCCTCACGAAGGTCGTCTCGGCCCGTTCCCAGTCACCGAGCTCGATGTCGGCGGCGCCGGCGAGCTTCAGGGCGTCCGCGTCCGAGGATTCGGGACCTGCGAGGTCTCCGAGCGTCGGGCGGATGCGGCGCCAGGCGCGGGCCTCGTGGAAGGCCCCGGCCGCCGACACCAGCATCAGCCGCCGGTCGGCGGGGCGAGTGACGAGATCCGCTGCGGCGAGGTAGGCCTCCCCGGCGGCGGGGAAGTCGCCCGAGCGCTGCAGCGCCACGGCCTGGTTGTGCCTCAGGGTATGGTTCCGCGGCCACAGGCTGACGCCGCGGGTGAGCACCTCGGCGGCCTTGCCGGGTTCGTTTTCGGCGAGCGCGCAGAGCCCCCAGAGCGTGAGCACGAAGGGATGCGGCCGGGGTGCCTTCAGATACCCGTCGAGCCTCGCCATCGCATCCCGGTGCCTGCCCTCCCGGTAGAGGGACTGCGCCTCGGCGAAGACCCGGGCCTCGGCGCGCGTGACGGGGGGCTCGGCCGCCGGAGCCGAGAGGGCCGGCCCGGAGGCCGGGGCGGCGAGAAGAAGAGCGAGCAGGAGCGCGGCGAATCCGGGGTTCACTGCATCGCTCCCAGTCTGAAGCGCACAGGGATCTCCACCCAGCACATCACTTCGCGGCCGTCCTTCTCGGCGGGGCGGAAGCGCCAGCTGCGCACGGCCCGGAGCGTCGCCGCGGCGAAGACTTCATTGTCAGGGCCCGGCATCGCCGCGGCGCGCAGTACCCTCCCCTGCGGGTCGATCACGAGCCGCACGATCACCTCGCCCTCGGTCCGCGAGCGACGCGCCTCTGACGGATAGGCCGGACGGGGCGAGAAGAGGAGCGCGGGCTCGACGTCAAGCTCGCTCAGGGCGAAGACGGCGGGCTCCGCGGCGATCGCAGGCGACGCCGTCTGCGGCAGCGCCGGTACCGTCATGCCGATGTCGATCCGCGGGTTCACCTTGAAGTCGGGCCTGAGATCGGGCGCATCGGCCTCGACGGCCACATCATCGCTCAGTTCGATGTCGGGCCGGACCATCTCGACCGGGGCCGGCGCGGCGGCGTGGACGATCTCCCTTGTGGCGTCGCGGGTCTCCGGCTGCGTGAGGGCATGCCGCTCGCCCGGCCGCAGGTCCCTCATGGCCGGCGCGTCGGCCGCGGAGGGGAGAAAGCCGGCGACGAAGAGGCCCGCCGTGCCGGCGGCGCCGAGCACGAGCGCAGTCCCCCAGGCCCGGAGGCCGGGGGAGAAGTCAGGAAACCGGAACGACCGCGGCATCTCACCGACTCCCGTCAGGGCGCCCTGGCGGCGACGCTCACGTCCCGGACGCCCGCCTCGCGGCAGGCGTCGAGCACCTGGATCACGACGCCCGTGCGGGCCATCGCGTCCGCGGCGATCACCACGCCGCCCTCGGGCGAGTCCGCGTGGAAGCGCCGCATCCAGGTCCCGACTGACCGCACGTCAATCGTGCGGCCGTCGATCCAGATGACGTTCGCCGAGTCGATCGAGACGATCGCCGCCGGCGTCCTCGAGGAGGCGGTCTTCGCCACCGGGCGCTCCACGTCCACTCCGCTCTCGCGCACGAAGGACGCGCTCACCATGAAGAAGATGAGCAGGATGAAGATCATGTCGATGAGCGGCGTCATGTTGAGCTCGACGGCGCCTGGGGGCGAGGCGCGCTTTCTTCTTCTCGTCATGAGAGCCTCCCCTCCGTCTTCTCGCCGCCGGCAAGAGCGAGGTATTCGGAGACCATTGCCCCGAGAGCCTCGGCTCTCGCCCTGATCCATCTGCCGAGCACGACGCCGACGACGGCGATCATCAGGCCGCTCTGCGTCGTGATGAGCGCCTGCGAGACGCCCGAGGACATGCTGCGGATGTCGGCGAACCCGGTGAGCGAGATCGCCTCGAACGAGTTCATCATGCCCGAGACGGTCCCGAGGAGCCCGAGGAGCGTCGCGACGGAGGCGAGAAAGAGCACGGCGCGGCTCCGCCCCAGGCGGGTCATGACCCAGTCGCGGATCGCGTCCCTGAGCTCAAGGTCCACCGGCGCGAGCCCTGAGCGCCCCTCGCGGTAGATCGCGGCGAGCGAGCCCCATTCGTCGTCGCCGCCGAAGCGCCCTGCCGCCATGCGGCTTTTGAGCTCCCGCTCGGCCCGGACGAGGCTCCGGACCTCGAGGAACCCGAGGCAGAGCATCACGACCGAGGCGGCGGCGATCGGGATCATGAAGGGCCCGCCCGCCCGGAACTGTCCGAGGGTGTTCTCAAG
>NZ_JAUNSF010000136.1 GCF_030539355.1 Sutterella sp. | reverse complement strand
CGCCCTCTGAGGACCTACCCTTCTAAAATCCACACTTTCACCTAACAGAGCCTTCGGTGTGCCTGGTCTGCGGAGCGAGGTTCGGCGACTGCGACCACATTCTGCTCAGCTACGACCCGTATGAACAGCGGGCCGTCGCCGGCATCGCCATGGAAGCTTTCAACAAGAAGGTCGCCGACATCATCGGCGACGGCAGCCGCCCGGAGGAGAAGGTCCGGCAGAGAATCCGGAAAGTTCTCTGGTTCGTCGAGGACTGGAGCGATGCCGTCATCGGCGTGAATTTCGACGGCGGCCCCGGCATGTCGTCCTTCTGCAAGGTATATCTCTCGGAGTACATCACCGGTCACGAGAAGGAGTTCAGGAAAGCCTTTGCGAACCGCCGCATGCGGCTTTACATGACCGCACAGCGTCACGCTGACGAGGCGAAACGCCAGGCGAAAGAGGAGGAGGAGCGCCGGCTCGAGGCGGAGAAGGAACGCGAGAACCGCGAGCGATGGGCGAAGCTCAGTCCCAGGCCCGAAGTCGTCGAGGAGGCGCTCAGGCGCCGCTGCGCCGAGGACGGCATCGACATCGCGTCCGAGGAGGCGGGGCGGCTGCGGGAGATGTTCCTCGAGCTCGAGAAGGCATTGCTCTCCTGCGGCGTTCAGTGGGGAGCGTTCGAGCTTTCCGCTCTCGAATTCAAGGATGTGGAAAAGCACATCATCCGCAGCCGCATCAACGGCACGGAAATCTTCCGCTGGAACGAATGGAAAGTTCGCTGGGAATCGGCTGGGAACGGCTCACTTGCCGCGCATCCCCGGATGACGGAGGATGACTATTGGAAATGGAGCGGCAGCACCTGGTTCTGAGAGACATCGGGATTCCTGCTGTATACAGCCCGTTCCTGATTTTCCGCGGCGTCCGCACCCTCCGCGTGCCTTGAATCCGCCTTGAATCCGGCGTCTTGCCCGCACCGCGGCGGGTATGATTTCCCTCATTGTGCACGGTGCCCCTTGAGCGGCCCCTGCCAGGCGCCTGCTCCCTCTCATCACCGGCCCGGAAGAAGGCCGGGGCAGGCACGGAAACAAAGAACAGAAAACGAAATCATGAACGCACAGAAAAGACGTTTCAGTCTCCTCCCTCTTTCTGCAGCGGTCACGGCGGCTCTTTCCGCAGTGATTCTTGCGGGCGTTCCCGCGGTCACCGAGGCCTACACCACCGTCGAGGTGCTCGGCGCCGACGGCTCCGTCTGGGCGCGGCTTCTCGTCGCCGACGCCGAGGACAACGCGCGCGACAATCTCGTCACCGTCACGGGCGCGCCGGTCCGCGCGCCCACCGAGCTCGAAATGCAGTCGGTCCGCGACGCGGTCCTCTACTGGAGCGACGTGCTCGGGGCCCCGGCCACGGTCCCGGAGATCTACCTCGTGGCCCAGGACGTCACGAGGAACAACGCCGAGGCGAGCCCCACCGTCGGGAACGACGCGGGCGAGACGATGCTCGAGATCTGCATCCGCGGGAGCTCCGAGTGCCTTCGGAACGTCATCACCGCCGACGGCGTGAAGCCCGGCACGACGCTTCTCTTTGACAACGCGAGCGAATACCGGGCGAGTCAGACGCTGTCGCTCAGCCCCCTCGCGCACACGTCGCTCGGCTTCAACCTCTCGGCGGTGATGGTGCACGAGTTCATGCACGCCCTCGGTCTCGTGACCTTCGTGAAGACGAACGACGACGGCACCGGAACGCTCTCGAACTACTCGGTGTTCTCGAGCAAGCTCTACGACCTCTACGGCACGCAGCTCACCCCCGACAAGACGATCACGGCGATCGCCCGCAGCGACATCGACCCGAACGGCACGGCGAGCGACACCGTCTTCTATGCGATCAACGCGGGCCGTGTGAGGAGCGGCGTCAAGTTCGTCGGCACGAACGTCACCGAGGTGATCGGCGCGGACACCGTCATCTACTACCCCGAGGAGAGGATCGTCACGAAGGACGCGGACGGCAACTGGCAGCTCGTCGCCGCGGACCGCACGAACTCGGTCGTGGGCGGCATCCCAGTCAACGGCATCGAGAGCGACGAGAACGGCAGGCGCCTCTATGAGTTCTCGCACCTTGAGCTCCAGAACTCCGCGATGAGTCACCAGAACTGGAGGAACTGGCAGACGCCTCTCGAGGCCGAGCTCGCCATGCTCCAGGACATCGGTTACGAATTCGACAGGAAGCGCTTCTTCGGCACCTCGATCTACGCGAGCGGCATCGACTTCACGGTCACGCAGGCCTTCACGGCGCGCGAGAACTATGCCTGGACCGGAGCGCACTCGACGCAGACGGGGGCGGTGGGCGTCCATGTCTACGGCAGCCTCAACAACGTGACGATCGCCGCCGACCAGTACGCCGACGGCACGGAGAGCTTCGGCGTGCGCGTCGACGGCCTCTTGAACGACGTGACGGTCGCCTCCGGCGTCACCATCACCGCCGACGGCACGGACGGCACCGGCATCGCCTTCACCTACGGCCGGAACCACACGCTCACCCTCGAGGCGGGCTCCACCGTGTCGGCCTCCGGCACCGGGGGCAAGGCGCTCGCCTTCGACTTCGGCGGCAACATGATCGGCAGCACCACGCAGTACATCGGCAGCTGGATCACGGCCTCCAACATGTACGGCACCGACTGGTCGAACAGCAGCCTCAGCCAGGGCGATGCGGTCCGGGGCGCGCTGATGGACACCGTCAACATCTCAGGCACCGTCTCGGCCCCGGGCGCCACGGCGATCTACATCTCGCCCAACGCGCTCGTCTCGAAGATCAACTTCCTCGAAGGCGCCTCCATCACGGGCGACATCGTCTCCGAGTGGAACGCTCGGAGCACCGTGGAGGACGATGAACTTCACGCGAAGCTCAGCCTCGGCGAAGGCCACCACATCGAGGCCATCCTCGAGTTCGAGGACGATCAGATCCCGGACATCACCACCGAGATCCGCTTCGGGGCGGTGATCAGCGATGATGACGACGAGTCGGAAGCTGCGGCAGTATCGGCAGACGGGGCTTCCACGACCTCAACGACCTCCGCGGGAACCTCGAACTTCAGCCTCACCTACACCGGAAACATCACGGGCGCGGACGGCATCCGCCTCACCTTTGAGTCCGGAACGACGACCTACTCGGGAACGGCGACCGTGCTCGGCGTGGTCCTCGGGGCAGGGGCTACGGTGAAGGGCGCGGGCACGTACGTCCTCACCGCAGCCGCGTCCTCGGAGAGCGAGGCGCAGGCCCGCGTCTCCGACAGCGCCTTCGTGCAGGGCACGTTCGTCAACTCGGGAAAGCTCTTCTCGACCGCCGCGACGGGCATGCCGACGATCACCGGCAACTACAGCCAGGGAGACACGGGCACGCTTGTGCTCGGCTTCTCCTCGGAGGGCACCGTCACGCCGCTCACGGTCTCCGGCACGTCCTCGGGAACGCTCGCGGTCGCGCTCGTCCCCGACCTCGGGTACTGGGCCGACGGCACTTCAGTCTCGGTCGCGACCGCGGGTCTCGCCGCCACGACCTCTACGGACTCCGGCACCGCGGCGAGCGTGTCTCTTGCCGACGAGGCCACCCTGAGCGCGGTCTCGTCCACGCTCGCCATGACGACTGCCACGGCCTCCGACGGAACGCTCACCGCGACGGTCTCGCGCCGCGCGAACGCGTACTCGAATCTGCTCGCGAGCTCAGGAAGTCCGGCCACGTCCGGTCAGCAGGCCGTCGCCGCCATGCTCGACGCCGGTGCCGGGAACGTCACGGACACGAACGCGCGCAATCTCATCGCCGCGATCGACTATTCCGACGCCGCTGTCGGCGCCGCAGCGATCGGAGAGCTCACGGGCGACGCACATCTCTCGTCCGTGCGGGCGCAGTTCGCCCTCGAGCGCCTGCTCGACCGCACTCTCGCACGGGTTCCGGCCGATGCGGCGGTCACGGGGCGCCACATCTGGGCGCAGCCCTTCGGCGGCAGGCTCGCCGACAACACTGCCGGCGCACATTCGAGAACCAAGGCCGCAGGCCTCGCCGGGGGCGTCACCGTCACCGAACCCGGCCGGGAACTGGGTTTCAACGTCGCCGCCGCCTACTTCTCGGAATCGAACAGCCTCTACGCGAAGACGCGCGGGCAGGGCCTCTGGCTCGGTGCCTCGGCCGCGAAGTCCGTGGATAGCGCTGACCGCTGGTGGTTCGATCTTTCGGGACGCATCGGTTTCGCGAACGTCGAGACAGAGCGCCTGCAGACCGTGATCGGGTCCTCCCAGGAAGTGAAGGGCACGCGCCTCTCGGCCACTCTTTCGGGCAAGGTCGGTCCGAGGCTGGAGCTTGCGGACGTGCTCTCCGTTCGTCCTTCGCTCGGCCTCACGGGCACGGTGCTCCGCACGCCCTCGAAGACCGAGGACAGGTTCGGGGGCCTCTCGAATGACGACGCCTGGTACCGGTCGCTCCGGGCTGCGGTCGGCGTCTCGGCCGAAACCGCGCCTATCGCCTCCGCCGTCACGGGCTTCTCCTGGAAGTGGACCGCCAACGCCGGCTACGAGCGAGAGCTCCTCTCGGATGCGGGCGAGTTCACGGCCGGAATCGCCGGCATGAGCGGAACCTTCAGCCAGCGCGTCGACTGGAACGACAGGAACCGGTGGCTCATCGGCGGCGGCCTCGAACTCGTCAATCAGAAGGGCTTCACCGCGGCCGTCAGGCTCGAAGGGGAACTCACGCACGGCGACGGCGCGGCCGTGACGGGCGGGGCCGAGCTCCGCTGGCAGTTCTGAGCCTTCAGCTCCGGAAAGACCGGAAAGCCAAAGCCCGCGTCGGAGGTCCATATCGAACAGGACCTCCGCGCGGGCTCAGGTTTCTCAAAAGGTGCGATCAGCCGCGCTGGAACTTCATGCCGGCCACGTCGAGCATCACCTGAATGAGCTCGCGGGCGGCCTTCGAGAGGTAGCGGTCACCGCGGTAGGCGGCGACGACCGTGCGGGGCGGCACCTCGGGCGAGATCGAGAAGCACCGGATGGGCTCGGCGGTCGCCGACCTTCTCGCAAGGGTCTCGGTCGTGAGCGTGACGCCGAGGCTCACGCTCGCCAGAGCGAGCGCCGCGATCATCGACTCGCTCTCCAAGACCACGCGGGGCGACGCGCCCGTGCGTTCGCAGAGGTCGTGGTAGAGGCGGTTCATCATCTGCCCCTTCTTGATCACGATGAAGCTCTCGCGGTCGAGCTCGTGGAAGTCGAGCGGCGGGTACTCCTCGCCCGTGGTGTCGGGGAAGCGCCGGGCGACGGGGTGGTTGACGCTCATCGCGACGAGGAGCTTCTCGGTGTAGATCTCGGTGACTTCCAGAGACTGCGGGTGGTAGAGGGGCGAGATCACGAGCGAGAAGTCCACGGCGCCCTCCATCGCCATCTCCTCGAGCTCCTTGGTGCGGCCCTCGGCCACCTCGAGCTCGATGCTGGGAAAAAGACGTCGGAAGACGGGAAAGACTTCGGTCAAGAAGAACGTCTCGCGGTAGTCCGATGCGCCCACGACGACGTGGCCGCGCACGCCCGCCTTGATGTCGTCGATCTGCTTCGCGCACGTCTCGCGCATCTGGTCGATCTGGCGTTCGGTCTTCAAAAAGAGTTCGCCCGCGGGGGTGAGCCTCACGGGCTTGACCTGGCGGTCGATGAGCTCGGTGCCGATCTCGGTCTCGAGTCGCAGCAGGAACTGCGAGAGCGACGGCTGCGAGATGTCTAGGAACTGGGCGGCCTTGGAGAAGCTCCCCTCGGTGAGGAGCGCGTTCAGATAACGACAGGTGTTGCTCGGCATTTGGATGGGGTCCTGGGGGATTATTTTTGTGTCGAGTGATTCTGGGGGCGATGTAACTCTGACTATAGCGACTTTTGGCGCAGGATTCTCCTCGGTGAGACAGTCCCCGGGAAACATCCCGGGGGTGTCCTGAAAATTAAAAAAATCCCGGTCCGCTTCGCCATGTGAGAAGCGGCCGGGAGAGGAAGAGCGGAGAGCCGGTTGCAGCCCGAGGCTCTCCTGCCACGGAATCGGTTGAAGGTGTCCCCCGGCTTCCGCCGCGTCCCCGGAGATGCCTTCCAGAGCTCATTCGGGGCGCGGCGGGCCGAAGGGCGGCCTCTGAGACGGAACGGAGGAACTTTCGTTCTTCAGTTCTGATAATCGACCACTTCGGAAATGCGCTCGACGATCGGGGTCTTGCGCTCGTTGAAGACGGCCTTGTTCTTCTCGAAGAGGTTGTTGCCGTGCGTGTCGATCGAGCAGATAAGGGGCCCAAACTTCTTCACGCGCATCACCCACATCGACTCGGGCATGCCGAGCTCGGGCCACTGGACGTCCTCCACTTCCTCGACGCACTCGGCGGCGACGACGGCGCAGCCGCCCGGGAACACGCAGTGGA
>NZ_JAUNSF010000017.1 GCF_030539355.1 Sutterella sp. | reverse complement strand
GATTTTACCATACCCTGTCGAAGTTAGCTAGTTTATTTCCTTACAGTTCCTAAGTTAGATTCGGGCCGCCTGATCGGCCTTCCGCCCAATGCCGGCGCGGAGCAGGCCTTCCTTCAAGTGGGATCTGACGCGTTCTTCTGCAAGTGCCGTTAAGTTAGATCAAGGTCACCTGAGAGGCCTTCCGCCCAGCACTGGCGCGGACAGGTCTCTCTTCAACTTGGATCCGACCCGCTCTTCTGCAAGTGGCGTTAAGTTAGATCACGGCCGTCTGACCTGCCTTCCATCCAGTGCTGGCGCGGGCCGGGCCTTCCTTCAACTTGGATCTGACCCACTCTTCTGCAAATGCCGTTAAGTTAGATTCAGATCCCTAGACCCGTCTGCCATCCATAGAGAACGAGGGTCTCATAACCGTCACCCCCGACACGTCCCCCCCTCTTCGGCAAACGCCGTCAAGAAACCCGCTGCGAAGCAATGCCTCGAGCGGGTTCTCAGATCTCACTCAAAGTGAAAGTTACGGATCAGAAGATCTCGTAGGGCGTGACGGAGGCGAACTCCTTGTTGAAGCGCTCCTCGGCGGCGACATAGGCACGCATCGTGCGCATGTCGTTCGCGCGGACGGCGCTCGTCGGACTGTCGAGCACCACCATCACGAGACGGCGGTCACCGATGTCGCTCTGCACGACCATGCAGCGGCCGGCGGCCGTGGTGAAGCCCGTCTTCTGGATGCCGATCCGCCAGGATGGATCGCCGATCAGGCGGTTCGTCGTCACGAGTTTCACACTGCGCTTGCCCGTGCTGATGCGGGCGATGGACTGAGTCGAGGCCTCGCGGATTTCCTGATGCTGGTAGACAGCGGCGACCAGGCGGGCGAGATCCTTCGCAGTGGCGTTGTTGCGGTTGTCGAGACCCGTCGGGTCAGCGAAGACGGAGTCGGTCATGCCGAGTTCCGCGGCACGTTCATTCATCTTTGCGATGAAAGCCTTCTTGCCGCCCGGATAAGTGCGGGCGAGCGCATGTGCGGCACGGTTGTCGCTCGACATGAGCGCGGCCTTGAGCAGCGCCTCGCGCGTCACGCGCATGCCGTTCCAGAGCTTGGAGCGGGCCGTCGAGCGAACGTGATCCTCGCGGGTGATGCGGATCTTCTCATTGAGCGGCAGGTCGCTCTCGGCGATGACAAGCGCCGTCATGAGCTTCGTGACCGAGGCGATCGGGAGCTGCACGTCGGCGTTCTTCGCGACGAGCTCCTCACCCGTGTCCTGATCGATTGCATACGCGACGGAGCTGCCGAGAAGCAGCGGATCCTCAGTGTTCCTCAGGCCCGCGAGCGTCGCCTGAGAAGGAGCCGTGCGGCGGACCTTCCTCTTCGCGACCTTCTTCACGGCTTTCTTCTGAGGCTTCTGCAGGGAAGTCTTCACCGCCTTCGCGGACTTGCTGCCCGCGCCGAGCTTCTTCACTGCGCCCTGCTTGGCCGGAGCCGCCGCGGTCTTGATGACCGCCGCCTTCGACTGAGCCGCATCAGCGGCGAGGGCATGCGTGGAACCCGCGGCGAGGCACGCCGCGGCAATCGAAAAAGCTAATTTCTGAAGTCTGAAGAAAGCCATCGCCGTAGTCTTGTTGTGTGTGAGTCTGTGACCGGACGGCTCTCCCTGCTGACATCGGGAATACGCCCGAGGGACGGCGCTGTTCGAGAAAATCGGGGAGAGAATGCACGGTCCAGGAACCCGTATCAGAGGTCATCCTCCGGGAAGCACTGCCATCGGACGACAAGATCCCTGTTCCGCGCGGATTTTTCCATTTTCTCCGAAACGCTTCTCACATACAAGACGAAACCCGGTACTGATACAAATTTGGTTGAATTTTGCAGGAGTATCAGGGTTTTCCCTTAGACGAACTCTCTCAGAGCCGGGCGATCGACTGCCAGATGCGCTCAAGGCGCTTGACACTCACCGGCATCGGGGTGCGCAGCTGCTGGGCAAAAAGCGAGACCCGGAGTTCCTCGAGCATCCAGCGGAATTCCTCAAGATGCGGATCCCGCTGTCCGCGGCGGGCGGCCACGGCACGGGTCCACGGCAGCGCGAGCCGGGCGATCTCGGCCGCGCGCGAAGCGTCGCGCGCCGGGTCGTCGGCATAGTGATCGAGCCGGTAGACGATCGCCTTCATGTACCTCGGATAGTGCATGAGCTGCGTCAGCGGCGCCGAGAGCAGAAAGTGCGGCGGAAAGAGCCCGAGGAGCTGGGCGTTGATCTCGTCGGCCAGCGACTTCTCGGCGCGCTTGAGCTTCAGGGGAATCACCGTCGCCGTGGTAGCGATCTCAGTCAGGAGCCTCGAGACCTCGCCCGCGACGAGCGAGAGCCTTCCGCGGACATCCTCCCTTCTCGTCTGGAAGGAAAGTTCGTCATTGGGAAGCGGATCCGTCATGGCAGTGGCCTCGAGCACGCAGTCGACGACATCCTGCTCGAGCGCCTCAAAGTTCTCGAAGCTGGCCGAGAGCCCCGGAACCACGGATGCCTGCATCTGGACGCGGCCGAGATCGCGGAGCGACCGCTCCACGAACTTCACCTGCTCTCGCAGCGTCAGGCGGAAGAGCTTTCTCAGGCCTTTGCGATGCGCCTTCGCGGCCTCGAGCGGATCGTCGAAGACTTCGATGGCGCAGGCCTCGCCCGCGTCCACGATCGCCGGGTGTCCGATCAGGGTCTTGCCCTTGCGCTCGATCTCCATGAGCTCGGGGAGTTCGCCGAACGTCCAGTTCGTGATCTCGCCGCCGAGATCCTTCGCGACGGCCGCATCCTGCTCGGCCACCTGACGGAAGGTGGCCTGCGCCTCGGCGCCGAGCTCGGCGCGGAGTTCCGCAAGGTTGCGGCCCATCGCGAGCTGACGGCCGTGCTCGTCGACGACCTTGAAGTTGAGGATGAGGTGCGGGGCGAGCTGCTCAAGCTTGAAGTCGCTCGGACGGCAGGGAACGCCGGTCTCCTCGCGCACGTCGTCGGCGAGCGCCTCGAGGAATCCCTTCCTCTGGGGGACACCCCCGCCCGAGCGGGTGAGGAACCCTGCGGCAAACTCGGGGAGCGGGACGCAGTTGCGACGGATCTTCTGCGGAAGGGTCTTGAGGAGCGCCTGCGCCTTCTCCTTCACCATGCCGGGGACGAGCCACTCGGCGCGGACGGGATCAAGCTGATTGAGCGCGAAGAGCGGCACGGTCATCGTGACGCCATCACGGGGGCTTCCCGGTTCGAACTGATAGGCAAGCGCCATCTCGACCCCGGCCATCTCGATCATCTTCGGGAACCATTCGGTCGTGACGCCGGCGGCGTCATGGCGCATCAGTTCGTCACGGGTGAGCTGCAGAGCCTTCGGCTTCTCGGCCTTCACCTGATCGAGCCACGACTCGAGCGTCTTGAGCGACAGAACATCCTGCGGGAGTTCTCGATCGTAGAAGGCGAAGATGAGCTCGTCATCAACGAGCACGTCCGGACGGCGTGTCTTGTGCTCGAGCTCCTCGATCTCGCGCACGAGCCTCTGGTTGTGCTGGTAGAAGGGCAGCTTCGCATCGAGCTCGCCCTCGACCAGCGCCTCGCGGATGAAGATCTCGCGGCAGAGCTTCGGGTCGTGCTTTGCAAAGGTGACGCGGCGCTGCTGGTAGAGCGTGAGACCGTAGAGCGTGCCCCGCTCCATCGCCACGACTTCGCCGCGGCGCTTCTCCCAGTGCGGCTCGCTCCAGGACTTGCGGATGAGGCTTCCCGCGGCCTGCTCGATCCACTCGGGCTCGATGTCCGCCACGCAGCGCGCGTAGAGCTTCGAGGTCTCGACGATCTGACCCGCGAGGACCCAGCGGCCGCCCTTCTTTGCGCGTACCGACCCCGGCCAGATCCAGAACTTGATGCCGCGTGCGCCCGCATAGGGCGGCGCGCGGAAGTCGCTCTCGACGGTCTTGGAGCCGATGTTGCCGAGGAGGCCGGAGAGGAGCGCGCGGTGCACTTCCTCGTAGGTGGCGGGCTCGGCGTTCATGCGCCAGCCGAGATCCTCGACAAGCGTGCGGAGCTGCCCCTCGACCTCGCGCCATTCGCGCAGACGCCGGGGCGAGAGGAAGCGGCGCTTCAGTTCCTGGTCAAGCTTGCGGTTGCTCTCCTTCGAGGCACGGGCCTTCGCAACCCAGTCCCAGAGCTTCACGTAGGAGAGGAAGTCGGAGCGTTCGTCGGAGAGCTTCTTGTGCGCCTCGTCCGCAGCCTGCTGCTGGTCAATCGGACGCTCCCTCGGATCCTGAACGGAAAGGCCGGAGGAAATGATGAGGAGTTCTCGGAGGGCATTCCGCTTCGAGCCCTCGAGCAGCATGCGGCCGAGTCTCGGATCCACGGGGAGGCGCGAGAGCGCCTCGCCCACGGCGGTGAGTTTCGGATCATCCCCCTCGCCCTCGATGCAGCCGAGTTCGGAGAGGATCGCGAAACCGTCGGCGAATGCCTTCGGGGGCGGGGCCTGCACGAAGGGGAACTCACGGATGTCGCCGAGGTGCAGAGCCATCGCGCGCAGGATCACTGCCGCAAGGTTCGAGCGCATGATCTCCGGATCCGTGAAGGCCGGACGGCGGTTGAAGTCGTTCTCGTCAAAGAGGCGGATGCAGATGCCCTCGGCGACGCGGCCGCAGCGGCCCGCGCGCTGGTTGGCCGAGGCCTGGCTCACGGGCTCGATGAGGAGCTGCTCGACCTTCGAGCGGTAGGAGTAGCGCTTCACACGTGCGAGGCCCGTGTCGACAACGTAGCGGATGCCCGGCACGGTGACCGAGGTCTCGGCCACGTTGGTCGCAAGAATGATCCGTCGCATGCCGCCCGACGGACGGAAGACGCGGTCCTGTTCGGAGGCGGAGAGACGGGCGTAGAGCGGCAGGATGTCGGCGCGGCCGACGCGGGTCTTTCTCAGCCAGTCGGCGGCCTCGCGGATCTCGCGCTCGCCCGGGAGGAAGATCAGGATGTCGCCCCGGCCCGCGGTCTCAAGCTCCGAGACCGCGTCGTCGATGGCGGAGAGGAGCCGGTCGTCGTCGCCCTCGTCGACATCTTCGAGCGGCCGGTAGCGGACCTCGACCGGATAGGTGCGGCCCGAGATCGTTAGCACCGGAGCGGGCTTGCCGTCGATGGCGAAATGCTCGGCGAAGCGCTCCGCATCGATCGTGGCCGACGTGACGATCACCTTGAGCTCGGGGCGCTTCGGGAGCAGGCGCTTCAGGTATCCGAGCAGGAAGTCGATGTTGATCGAACGCTCGTGCGCCTCGTCGATGATGATGGTGTCATAACTTTGGAGCATCGGATCGCCCTGCGTTTCGGCGAGCAGGATGCCGTCCGTCATCAGCTTGATCGACGCGCCCGGGGCGGTATGGTCGGTGAAGCGGACCTTGTAGCCCACGACCTCGCTCACCTCGGTCTTGAGTTCCTCGGCGATGCGGCGTGCAATGGAGCTCGCCGCGATGCGGCGGGGCTGCGTGTGGCCGATCATGCCGGTCTCACCGCGGCCCGCCATGAGGCAGATCTTGGGGAGCTGCGTCGTCTTGCCCGAGCCCGTCTCGCCGCAGACGATGACGACCTGATTCTCGCGGATGGCCTGAATGATCTCGTCGGCGCGCTCCGAGACGGGCAGCCCCGGCATGAGTTCAAAGGGAGGAATCGGCGTGCGGCGCTCGGCCCACGAAAGTCGCGGACCGCGCTCACGGCGGTCCTCACGCCCCTGACGGCCCTGCCGATCCCCACGCTGCTGCGACCGTCCGTCGGCGCGCCCCTGACGACGGTCATCACGGACCTGCGGGGCATTTTCCCGGCTCGACTCCGCATCACTGCCGGAGCGGGCCTGACGGGGTTTCCTGAGAGCCCGCTCAAATCGTGCGTCCTCGTCCTCATCGGCATCCGTCTTCACGGGTTCCGCACGGCGGCTGCCGAGTCCGCGCTTGGTGAGATCGGCGAGATCCGCCGCGGACGCGGGGCGCGAGCCCGCCGGGCGCTCTGCGCGCCTGCGGTCATTGCCGCCAGCCCGGCGGTTCTCGTTCTCCCTGCGACCCGCGGAAACATTCTTTTCATTGCCGGCGCGGGTCTTCTCCGCCTTCCGGGACTCCTGCGGTTTCTCGCTTCCGGCCTCGTGGAAGACGGCGCCGGACGCCTCGGCCGCGCTTGCGAGCACCGATCCGAAAGCTCCCTTCGGGGTGAGCACACGGCGGGCAGGCGTCTGAGCGACTCTGGTCTTCGTTCCCGCGGAAGACGTGACCGGCTGAGCCCCAGCTTTCTTCTGGGGAACGGCATTCCTGACGGGGGCCTGGGTCTGCTGAGCAGGACGTGACGACGGGCGTCTCTCGGCGGAACTGTGCGCACTCTGGGTGTTCACGGTCTTCGCCGGGGAACCAGCATGCTTCTCTGCGCTCTGCCTTGAGCCCAGGGAAGAAACGCCAGCCCGCTTCGCGCGCTTTTCCTCAAGACGCCGGCGCTCCTCCGCTTCACGCGCCAGCGCCTCCTTCTTTCGCGTTTCCTCAAGCGCCTGATCCACGTCCGCCCGGACCTTCTGGAAGGCCGCGAAAAGAGCACGATTGTCCGCCATGAAAATTCCTGAAATATCTGATCACTCAACAGCACAGAGCCTGAATGGCGCCGTCCGTCCGAGCGCATTCCTTACTCTCAAATTCCCGCGCATTATAGGAAGGCCGGGCGTACGGCCTCCGCGCGGGCGCCCGTAGCGGTTCTCCGTACTTGACCCGCAGACTCCGCGGGCCCCGGGCTCGTGTACACTCAGTGGCCTGAAACGAATTCCCCCTTTCCGCCTCGCCGGGGTGTCCGGACGGGACGGGATGACCGTCACTTTTGGAGTCTAAAAATGGCCCGCATGGTCAACTGCGTCAAACTCAAGAAGGAAGCCGAGGGCCTCGTCTACCCGCCGTTCCCCGGCGAACTCGGCAAGCGCATCTGGCTCAACGTCAGCAAGGAAGCCTGGGACGAATGGACGCGTCTGCAGACGATGATGGTGAACGAGTACCAGCTCAATCTCGCCGACCTCTCCGCCCGTCAGCATCTGATGACCCAGTGCGAGCGCTACTTCTTCGGCGACGGCCAGGCTGAGACCGTTCCGAACTACACGCCGCATCCGGAAGGAAACTGATCCGTCTGCTGCGCAGAGACAGAAGGAAGCCCGACATTTTGCGATGCCGGGCTTTTTCTTGGGCTGCCGGAGGCAGCCACCACTGAAACAGGGACCTGAATCGGAGACGAAGGCCCGGAACCTCAGAAAAGACTTCTCAGCGGGTGAAGGTCTTCACGCCGTCGGCCGTGCCGAGGAGAAGCACATCCGCGCCGCGCTCGGCGAAAAGACCGACGGTGACGACGCCGGGCCAGGCGTTGATCACCGCCTCGAGCCCCTTCGGATCATTGATCCTGAGACCGGCGGCATCGAGAATCCTGCAGCCGTTGTCGGTGACAAAGTCGCGCAGCTTCACCTGGGCGCCAAGCGCCTCAAGCCTGCGGCGGACAACGCCCGCGGCCATCGGGATCACTTCCACGGGGAGCGGGAAGCGGCCGAGCACATCGACCTTCTTCGAGGCATCCGCGATGCAGACGAACTTCTTCGCCGCGGAGGCGACGATCTTCTCGCGCGTGAGCGCGCCGCCGCCGCCCTTGATCATCGAGAAGCCCGGGTCGATCTCGTCGGCGCCGTCAATGTAGACACCGATCGAGTCGACGGCATTGAGGTCGAGCACCTTGAAGCCGAGGGCCTCAAGGCGCTTGGTCGAGCGCTCGGAGCTCGACACGCAGGCCGGGATGCGGTCACGGATCTCGGGCAGCTGGTCGATGAGCATGTCGACCGTCGAGCCGGTGCCGACGCCGAGCACCTCGCCCGGAGCAACGTAGTCGAGCGCGGCATGGGCGACGAGACGCTTGAGTTCATTCTGCGTGAGGGTAGGCATGGGCAGGCTCCTTTGATGGGAAGACGGACGAACCTGTCCGCGGACTGTAGTGAAGAAACGCTCCTCACCCGCCGCGGACGTGAAGTAATCGGTATCTGGTCGGAAAGCGCACTCCCGCCGCTGTCGGAGCTCAGGCACGCTTTTCCCGCAGGCGACATTTTAGAAGCCGCGCTCCCTGTCCGTTTCCCCGACCCTAGGGAATCCCTCGCAAAAGCCGCCGGGATTGGTGAAGTTTGGCCATCGGGGCGTTCGGCGACAGCTTTGCCCCGGGAAGAGGCCTCTAGAATGTACATGCACTTGACTTCACCGGCGCCAGATTTCCTACCGCGATGTCCTCCGACCTGCCCGATCCGCTGATTGCGGACGCATTCCGCAACCTCAACTCCGAAGACAACCTGCCCGTGCTCACGCAGCACGCGCTGTGGGCGTCCTGGGCCGCGCTCTTTCTCGTGGCGGCGTTCCTGCTCGGCCTCTCCTGGCTCGTGATTGACGCGGATCGTGAAGCCGAGGAAATCCGCCTCAAGCAGTCCACGGATCTCGTCGCCCAGTCGCTTGAGGCCCGCGTCACCGGCACGGCCGAGATCCTGCAGAAGCTCTCGATGCGTCTGATGCATTCCTCGGACGGAGGCTTCTCCGCCGCCTCGGCCGAGCTCTCCGCCTCGACCCTGATGACGGACCGCCGGGAAGTGATCGAGATCGCGCTCATCTCGAAGGAAGGCGATGTGCAGCACGCCTGGCGCTCCACGACAGCGCAGGTGGCGAACATCTTCAGTCCGGGCGCCAACATCCAGGACGCCCCCACGTTGCGCGCAATCGGACTCGTGCTCGCGAGTGATCGCTCGACGAGCACGCCCTTCTATTCCAGTCCGAATTCCGACCACGTCTTCCTCAACCTCGTCGTCCCCGCACCGACCCGGGCGCACGTGCTCGTCGCGCGTCTGGATCTCACGGGGCTCCTGAAGGGATCCGAGCAGCGCATCACGAACGCGCACTACACCTTCACGCTCATGCTGAACGACCGTCCCGTAGCGGGACGGCAGGCACCGGCAAAGAGGGACATTGCGACCTCATCGCTCGCCGCGCCGATTCTCTATCAGGCGCCGCTCCTGTTCCTTGAGCAGGTGCCCGGCGAGCGCATGACGCTCTCTGCAAGGAGCTACGAGCACGCTCTCTTCACCACGAACCGCATGCAGTATTTCACCGTGGCGGGCCTCGCGGTGATGCTGCTCCTGGCGGTGTGCATCGTCTTCTACTATCAGCGGCAGCAGCATCACTCGCACCGGCTGCTGCAGACCGAATATTCGCTGCGCCGTGCTATGTCCGAGTCCGCGGTGGTGGGGCTCCGTGTGGCGGATCTCTCGGGCCGCATCCTCTACGTGAACGAAACCTTCCCGCGGATCGTGGGCTACCCCGCCGATGAGCTCCTCGGCATTGAGCCGCCCTATCCCTACTGGGCCGAGAAGGTGAAGCCAAGCCTCACCGCAGCGCTCAGAAGATCCGAGACCCTGCCCGAGTCGCTGCGCTTCCAGGCAAGGCGCAAGAACGGCGAGGCGTTCTGGGCGGAACTCCGTCTCTCTCCGCTTCTCAATGAAGCAGGACGTCCCTTCGGCACGATCGGCGCGCTCTTTGACGTCACACCGCTCGTGACCGCAAAGACCCGCGTCGAGGCAGCGAACGAACGCTTCACCCGAGTCGTGGAGTCGATGGCGAGCGCGCTCGCCGTCCTTTCCGAACCCGGCCGTGAACGGCTTTACTTCGCGAACCGCGCTTACCGCACGCTCTTCAGCGACCGTCCGGAGGGAGCCGCGACACTTTTGAAGAAGCTTGAGGAAACGCCCGCCTCGGTGCAGAGCGAAGGCATCTTCGACGAGGAGTCGGGCCGCTGGTTCGATGTCCGCTCCCAGCCGATCGTCTGGACCCGCTCCGAGTCCGCGATCATGATGATCGCGATCGACATCACCGCCCGCCGCGAACTTGAGCTCGCGCGCGAGGCGCAGGTGCGCCGCGCCGAATCCACGCAGCGCCTCGTCACCATGGGCGAGATGGCGAGTTCGCTCGCCCACGAGCTCAATCAGCCGCTCGCGGCGATCGCCAACTACGCCAATGCCGCGGCCACGATGCTCGCCTCCGGAACCCTCTCCAAGGAGCGTGAGGCACAGAGCTTCCAGAAGATCGAGAACCAGGCGCAGCGCGCCGGCCGCATCATTCAGCGCATCCGCGGCTTCGCCCGCAAGACCGACGCGAAGCTCGAGCCCGTGGCCGTGCAGACGGTGATTCAGGAGACGCTTGAGCTCGCGAACATCCAGGCGAGAAAGTTCGACAGCACCATCACGCTTTCCGTCGCCGAGGGCCTGCCCATCATGCAGGGCGACTCGGTGATGCTCGAGCAGCTGCTCCTCAATCTTCTGAAGAACGCGATGGAGGCCTGCGCCTCCGCGGGGACCACGAACCGCTCGATCGAGCTTGACGTGAAGCTTGACACGCCAGACACGTCGCGCATCCGCTTCAGCGTCATCGACCACGGCCCCGGCATTCCCGAGGAGGCCCGCCCGAAGCTCTTCGATGCCTTCTACTCCACGAAGAACGAAGGCATGGGCATGGGACTCAACATCTGCCGCTCGATCGCCGAGCTTCACGGCGGCGAGCTCATCATGCGCACGACGCCCGGCGGGGGCTCCACTTTCTCCTTCACCGTTCCGGTTCTCACCGGGGATGATGTGACCCCGTCCGCTCCCGTTTAAGCGCGCTCCCTCAACACTCAAAGGTCCTTTCTGACAGTCCCTCTGCCGTCATCTGCGGGTTTTCCGCTAATGGTTGTTGCTAGAATTAAATTTGCAGAAAGGAGAACCCCCCAGAATGCTTTCCAGCTACGACTACACAAACGAACTGCCTGGCGACAACCGCAACGGCCTGGTCTACGTCATCGACGATGACGCGGATGTGCGCGAGTCGATCAAGTGGCTCCTCGAATCCACACACTACCGCGTCGAGGACTATGAGAGCGGCGAGACCTTCATCGCCCAGTTCAACGAGAACGTCCCTTCCGTCATCCTCTGCGATCTGAGGATGCCCGGCATGTCGGGCGCCGATGTGCAGGATCACCTCCTGCGCCGCCGCATTGACGCCCCCTTCATCTTCATCACCGGCCACGGTGACGTTCCGCAGGCCGTCCAGGCCTTCAAGCGCGGCGCGATGGACTTCATCCAGAAGCCCTTCCAGCAACCCCAGCTTCAGAAGCTCGTCGAGCGCGCCATGCGCACCGCGAAGGAGCTCTTCTCCCGCCGTCAGATGCTCGTGCAGAACCGTGCGCTGATTGAAAAGCTCACGCCCCGCGAGCAGCAGGTGCTTGAGCGCATTGTCAACGGCCGCTTGAACAAGCAGATCGCCGACGACCTCGGCATCTCTATCAAGACGGTCGAGGCGCACCGTGCCTCGATCATGGACAAGACCGGCTCCGGCACCGTCGCGGATCTCATGCGCGTTGTCGTGAAGTCCGAGCTCTATCCGAAGATCAGCGCCACGCTCGCCGAAGCCGTGGCCGCCCTTCCGAGCCGCCTTGCCGAGACCGGCATCCCGCACACCGAGGAAAGCGCCGAGCACGAGCGCCGTCTTGAGAACGAGTTCCGCGAGAGCGAGGCCGAGCGCGACCGCGCCGACGCCGATGTCTCCGGCGATTCGTTCGCCGAGGGCGAACCCTCGGACGGCGGCAAGTACATCTGACAACGCCGCACCCAATCTCCTTTCACTCTACACGCCCTGCAGCTTCCTGCCGGGCGTGTTCTTTTTCGGGCAGTCCTCTCTCTTCAGAGGTAGTGAGGGCGCAAATCACCTCGGCAGGATTGCGGAGGAATGCTTCGGAGACACAGTCCATAATGAGTGAATCGCTTTGCCTCCGAAGGCGCGGTCTCGGAAAGTGACCGATGAGTGCATTCACACACCGGTTACTGGTCCGCGAATTGCTTCGGAGGTTTTCAACTGACGGAGAAATTCAAATTGACAGCACGACTGATTGACGGCAAGGCGCTTGCGCGCGACATTGAATCCCGCGCCAAGGAGCGCAGCGACAGGCTCTCTGAGCTTCCCAACGGACGCCGGCCCGGTCTTGCCGTCATCCTCGTGGGCGAGGATTCCGCGAGCTGCGTCTATGTCCGCAACAAGACCCGCGCCTGCGAGCGTTCCGGCGTCACCTCTCACGAGTTCCGTCTCCCAGCGGAGACTACCGAGGCCGAACTGATTGCCCTCGTCAAGAAGCTGAACGCCGACCCGACGATCGACGGCATCCTCGTGCAGCTGCCCCTTCCGAAACAGATCAATCCCGAGACGGTGATTTTCACCATTGACCCGAGCAAGGACGTGGACGGCTTCCACATGCTTTCCGCCGGCGCTCTGCTCACGGGCTACCCCGCAGGCTTCCGCCCCTGCACCCCCGCGGGCGTGATGAAGATGATCGAGGCCGCCGGCTGCAACCCCGAGGGACTCGAGGCGGTCGTGGTCGGACGCTCCAACATCGTCGGCAAGCCCCAGTCGATCATGCTGCTTGAGAAGAACGCCACCGTGACGATCGCGCACAGCCGCTCGAAGAATCTCGCGGACATAACGCGCCGCGCTGACATTCTCGTCGCCGCCGCGGGCCGCGCGAAGATGATCACCGGCGACATGGTGAAGCCCGGAGCCGTCGTGATCGACGTCGGCATGAACCGCGATGAGAACGGCAAGCTCTGCGGCGACGTGGACCAGGCCTCGGTCGAGCCCGTCGCCGGAGCGCTCTCGCCGGTCCCGGGCGGCGTCGGTCCGATGACGATCGCCATGCTGATCGACAACACGCTCCTCTCGGCAGAGCGTCGCCTCGGCTCAGCGCGTTAAACTCTCCCGCACACCAATCCAGTCCCTTCACCCTGCCGTGACTGAGTCCGTCAGGGAAAGGGAAGAGAGGGGCGTCCGCGTTTCTGCTACGGACGCCCTTTTCAATGCCGCGAAGAATCAGATATTTTGAGGATTTCCGCATGACCACCCCGAACAACGCCAGTGACGCTGAAGCAGTGAACCCGCTCCTCACGATCACCGATTTGATTGACTACGCCGCCATCCGCCCGGAGCATGTCGTTCCGGCCGTCAAGGCTCTGTGCAGCGATGTGGAGAAGACCCTCGCCGCCGTGACCGCCCCCGGGACGCCCGCCGACTGGGAGCACGTGGTCGAGCCGCTTGAGGAGGCGACGATCGCCTTCTCCCGCGCCTGGGGTGCTGTTGGGCACCTGCAGGGCGTGATGAACACGCCGGCGCTACGCGAAGCCTTCAATGAGGCGCTTCCCCTTGCCACTGATCTCTATCTCTCGATCTCGCAGAACGAGGCGCTCTACGGCAAGTACCGTGCAATCGCCGAGAACTCGGACTTTGCGAATCTGCCGCCCGTGCGCCAGCGCATCGTGAAACGCGAGCTGCGCGACTTCGAACTCTCCGGCGCCGCCCTTCCGCCCGCCGAGCGCGAGCGCGTGAAGGAGATCGGCCAGGAGAGCTCGATCACCATGCAGAAGTTCGGCGAGAACGTACTTGATGCGACGAACGCCTTTGAACTCGTCCTCCCGGACGACAGCCGCCTGAAAGGGCTGCCCGAGGAGACGCTCGCGCTCTACCGAGAGAGCGCGAAGACCGCCGGGAAGGAGGGCTACCGCATCACGCTGCAGTTCCCGTCCTATCTGCCGGCCATGAAGTACTGCGAGGACCGTGAAATCCGCGAGACGCTCTACCGTGCCTTCGCCACCCGCGCGTCCGAGCTCTCGAACGACGGCAAGTTCGACAACACGGAACTCATCACGAAGCTTCTCAAGCTGCGCGCCGAGGAGGCGAAGCTCCTCGGCTACCGCAACTATGGCGAGCTCTCGCTCGTGACCAAGATGGCCGAGAGTCCCGAGGAGGTCCTCGTGTTTCTGCGCGACCTCGCCGCCCGCTCGAGGAAGCGCGCCCTCGCCGACGCCGCCGAGGTTGATCAGTACGCGCACGAGGTGCTCGGGATCGAGACCGTCGAGGCCTGGGACCGCCCGTTCGCCGCGGAGAAACTCCGCGAGGCCCGCTACAGCTATTCCGACGCCGAGGTGAAGCGCTACTTCACCCAGAACGCGGTCTTCGCCGGGCTCTTCAAGCTTGTCGAGACCCTCTTCGGCATTGAGATCACGGAGGCCACGGCGCCCGTCTGGCACCCCGACGTGAAGTACTTCGAAGTGCGCCGCGCGGGCGAGAAGATCGCCGCCTTCTACGCGGACCTCTATGCCCGCGAGGGCAAGCGCTCCGGCGCCTGGATGGACGGCGAGCGCACGCGCCGGCGTCTGCCTTCGGGCGAGCTCGTCACGCCGATCGCCTACCTCGTCACGAACTTTGCGGCTCCCGTCGAGGGTGCCGAGGCGACGATGACGCACGATGAGGTGACGACCCTCTTCCACGAGTTCGGGCACACCCTCCACCACATTCTCACCGCGCAGGAGGAACCGCAGGTCTCCGGCATCAACGGCGTTGAGTGGGATGCCGTGGAGCTGCCGAGCCAGTTCCTCGAGAATTTCGCCTGGGAGCGTGCGGTCGTGAAGTCGATCTCGAAGCACGCCGTCTCGGGCGAGCCCCTTCCCGACGAGCTCTTTGACAAGATGATCGCCGCGAAGAACTACGAGGCCGGTGCCTTCTGCGTCCGGCAGGTCGAGTTCGCGCTCTTCGACATGCTGATCCACACGGAATTTGATCCCGCGAAGGACGACATGCTCGGTCTCCTCAACGCCGTCAGGAAGGAAGTCGCCGTCGTCTTCCCGCCCGCCTGGAACCGCTTCCCGCAGAGCTTCGGCCACATCTTCGCGGGCGGCTACGCCGCCGGCTACTACAGCTACAAGTGGGCCGAGGTGCTCTCCGCCGACTGCTTCAGCGCCTTTGAGGAAACGGGCGTTCTCAACCCCGAGACGGGGCGCCGTTACCTCACGGAGATCCTCGAACGTGGCTCAAGCCGTGACGCGATTGAAAATTTCGTCGCGTTCCGAGGCAGGAAGCCCGAGCTCGATCCGCTGCTGCGCCTGACGGGCATCGTTGAGGCCTGATCCGGGCGCACAACAAAGCGAAAGGGGAATCCTTCTGAAAAGGCATTCCCCTTCGTACCGGGATAGCAATCAGTGCGCTTCCCTCTTGAGGCCGTCCCGGCAGGGACGGCCTTGCTGTTTTCCGAGATCTCAGGCGAGGGTCGCGACCATCAGCGCCTTGATGGTGTGCATGCGGTTGCCGGCCTGCTCAAAGACGATGGAGGCGGGCGACTCGAAGACCTCCTCGGTCACCTCGATGCCCTGGGCGAGTTCGGGGTGCGCGGCGATAACCTTGGCACCGACCTTCGTCTCGTCGTTGTGATAGGCCGGGAGGCAGTGCATGAAGCGGACCTGCGGGTTGCCCGAGGCGGCCATCAGGGCGGCGTTCACCTGATAGGGCTTCAGGAGCGCGATGCGCTCGGCCCAGACCTCGGCGGGCTCGCCCATCGAGACCCAGATGTCCGTGTGGATGAAGTCAGCGCCCTTGACGGCTTCGAGCGGATCCTCGGTGATCGTGATGCGGGCGCCGGACTCCTTCGCCATCTCCTGACAGAGCGCGACGAGCTCGTCGGACGGCCAGCAGGCCTTCGGAGCGCCGATGCGGACGTCCATGCCCATCTTGGCACCGATCATCAGGAGCGAGTTGCCCATGTTGAAGCGGGCGTCCCCCATGTAGGCGAACGAGATGTCCTTCCAGGTCTTGCCGCAGGACTCCTTCATCGTCATCAGGTCGCAGAGCATCTGCGTCGGATGCCACTCGTCCGTGAGGCCGTTGTAGACCGGCACGCCCGCGTAGGCGGCGAGCTCCTCCACGACCTTCTGCGAGAAGCCGCGGTACTCGATCGCGTCATACATTTTCCCAAGCACGCGGGCGCTGTCCTTGATGCTTTCCTTGTGTCCGATCTGGGAGGACGAGGGATCGAAGAACGTGCAGCCGGCGCCCTGGTCGTAGGCCGCGACCTCGAAGGCGCTGCGGGTGCGCGTGGAGGTCTTCTCGAAAACGAGCGCGATGTTCTTGCCGACGAGGCGGCGCGGCTCATTGCCCATGCGCTTGGCTTTCTTCAGATCGATCGCGAGGTCAACGAGGAAGTCGATCTCGGCGGGCGTGTGATGGACAAGACTGAGCAGGCTGCGGCCGCGAAGATTCATCGGCATGGGAAACACTCCAGAAATTTTGCTGCGCACACATCTTCGCCGGGAGCCTCTTGATGCGAGGCTCCCCGGAGGCGGCGCAGCCAAGTGAAATCAATCCGCTCATTCTAGGAGCGATTGAGAACGCGGCGGCTAGTCTCTTCTACCTATCCGCACTGATCGCCAAATAATCGCTAACGCTTTGTTTTTATTATGTTTCCAATGGTCGACCATTGGCGTGGAGTGACAGAATTTTTGACGTGCAATGACTGCACGGGATCTGTGGGTCAGCCGGCGACGGCGATCGCCTGGACGATCTTGCGCACCCAGCCCGGGCCACCGACGTCCATGATGAGCTGTCGCTGTTCGGTGGAGAGTCGGGCGACAACGGGCGCGTCACGGGGCAGGTACTTCGATACGTCGAGCGTCATCGCGGGAATGGCAGGCTTCGTGCCGGTCCGGGCCTCAGCCTTCGGAGTCTTCAGAGTTTCAGCGGCCATCTTCCAGTTCCTTACAAAGAACAAAAAACCTATGCTCATCATAGCCTTTTCCACCGGGAAGGAGTAGCGCGGATTACCATTACGCTCCTGAATCCCCGGAGTGTGGCAAACTTCCGAGTCGCGCCTCCTTCTCGGAGGTGCAGCCGATGCAGCAACTCCCCCGACTGCCGGATCATTCCCGCCCTTTCGTCCCTTCGGTTTTCCCATGACACGGCTTCGCTTCGCCTCCTGGAACGTCAACTCACTCAAGGTGCGTCTGCCACAGGTGCTCGACTGGCTTGAGCGCTCCGGCACGGACGCGCTCGTGATGCAGGAGACCAAGCTCACGGATGACGCCTTCCCTGTCGAGGCCTTCAGCGAAGCGGGGTTCGATGCCGCGTTCACGGGGCAGAAAACCTACAACGGTGTCGCGCTTGTCACGCGCCGGAAGAGCTTTTTGAAACCGGAATCCGTGGAACTGGCGCTCCCCGGCTGGGCCGATGACCAGAAGCGGTTCGTTTCGGCACTCCTTCATCCCGCCGCGGGCGGGGAATCCGTCCGGTTCTGCGGCGCGTATTTTCCCAACGGCCAGGTTCCCGGCGGTTCGAAGTACCTCTACAAGCTTGACTGGATCGCCGTGCTTGAGCGCCACCTGAGGGAACTTTTCTCTGAAAACTCCCGGCTCATTCTCGGCGGTGACTTCAACATCGCCCCGGCGGATGCCGATGTCTGGAACCCTGCCGAATGGACGGACAAGATCCTCTGCTCGGCCCCCGAGCGCGCGGCGCTGAAGCGCCTTCTGGGACTCGGGCTTTCCGACAGCTTCCGCCTCTTCGCGCAGCCTGCAGCCTCGTTTTCCTGGTGGGACTACCGCAGGAGCGGCTTTGAGAAGAATCACGGTCTTCGCATTGATCTGCTCCTTGTGTCCGACGCACTGCGCGGTCAGGTGCAGGAAGCCTCGATTGACACGCGTCCGCGCGGCAACGCACAGCCCTCGGACCACGCGCCCGTTCAGATTGTTCTGGAGGTGTGATGCGTAAACGCCCCTTTGCCATCCGCCCCATCCTCCGCTTCGGCGTCCCGGGCGACTATCTGCCCTTCGGCATCATTGACGAGGGCTCGCCCGCCGGCTTCGCCGGGCACGACATCGAACTCACCCAGGCGCTCTGCCGCGAGGCGAAGCTCACGCCGGTCTTCGTGCTCACGAGCTGGCCCAACGTGTTCAACGAGCTCGAAGCCGGCCGGTTTGACGTCGCCACGGGTGGCGTTTCCTGGCTCCCCGAGCGCGCCCGCCGCTTTGACGATCTGCCGCGCTACGCCCCCTTCGCCAAGGTGGCGCTCATCCGCAAGGCCGATGAGGAGCGATTCAAAACTCCCGCAGACCTGAACCAGCCTGATGTTCATGTGCTGAAGAACCCGGGCGGCACGAACGAGCGCTTTGTCGACACGCATCTCACCCGGGCCAGGGTGACGACAATCACGGACAACGCCTCCATCCCCGCGCGTATCGCGAGCGAACTCGGTGATGTGATGATCACCGACTCATTCGAGGCGCACTGGTATGCCGCGCGAGACGTTCGTCTGACCGTGGCCTTCAACGGCGGCCCGCTCACGCCTCAGGCGTGGAAGACGATGCTTGTGCGCCGCGGCGCGAGACTCCCGGAGATTCCTGGGAGCATCCATCCGAGATCCGAACCCCTCGCCCCGGTGCTCTTCGCGGCCTGGGGAAGACTGGAGCGCGCGGGCGTGATCCGCGAGCTCGGTAAAAAGTGGCTCGGAAGCTGAGACACTCTGCAGTGAAATTTCACTGCAGCCTTGCTCACAGACAGATCCTCCTCCGCCATCCCAAGAACTTGTGTTCTCCTTTTTCCTAGGGTGCCTGTCCTAGACGGACTGCGACGACTCAAAAGAGCCTTACCTCAGGCTCCCGCACCCTTACTGCACCATTGCCGGGCATGATTTAATAGAGACCCGCGCCGCCCGAATTTGCATGACCTGATTAAATGCTGGCGGAAAGCGCAGAATTTTCAAGCCTCTCCGATGTTCTGAGAGGCGTTTTTGCATTCAAAGGAGCAACTCTTATGCAGCGTCGCACCGTATTGGGTGCCATCGGAGCGGTGGCACTCTCGAGCGCCACTTACTTTCCGATGACAGCTTGCGCCGCGGCGCTCAAGGGCGACAGCGGGAATCCCATCCGCATCGTCGTTCCGTACCCGCCGGGAGGCCCGCTTGACGTCTCCGCCCGCGCCATCGCGGACGCTATCTCGCCGGCCTTCGGCACCGTCGTCGTAGAGAACCGTCCGGGCGCCGGCGGCAACGTCGGCATGAGCTTCGTGAAGCAGCAGAAGCCCGACGGCCACACGCTCGTCATGGGCGCGGTCGCGACGCACGCGATCAACCCGTCGCTCTACAAGAACATCCCCTACGATCCGAAGAAGGACTTCAAGCCCGTCTCGCTCGTCGCGACGGCCGCCAACGTCCTCGTCATCACGCCGCAGTTCTCCGAGAAGACCGGCATCAAGTCGGTCGCCGACCTCATCGCCTACGCGAAGGCCAACCCGGGCAAGCTCAACTACGCCTCGGGCGGCAACGGCTCGGCCGGTCACATGGCCGGTGAGCTTCTGAAGAACAAGGCCGGCATCGACATGGCGCACATCCCGTTCGCCGGCGCGTCGCCCGCCCTCCTCTCCGTGATCTCGGGCCAGACCGACCTCATCTTCGACAACCTCGCCTCCGCCTCGGCCAACATCAAGGCCGGGAAGCTCATGGCGCTCGCCGTGACGACAAAGACCCGCACGCCGCTCCTCGCCGACACCCCGACGATGGGCGAGGCCGGTGTTCCCGACTTTGACATCTACACCTGGTTCGGTCTGATGGTCCCGGGCAAGACGCCCGACGAAACCGTCGCTGAGCTCAATGCCGAAATCGTCAAGGCGCTCCGTGACCCGGCCATGGACAAGAAGTTCCGTGCGTTCGGCGCCCTTCCCGCCCCCAACACCCCTGCCGAGTTTGCGCAGATGATCGATGACGAGGCCGCCAAGTACAAGGTGCTCGTGAAGATCTCCGGCGCACGCGTCGACTGACCTACGGGCTCATTGCAATCCGACGGATCAGAGTCCCCGACTGGGGCTCTGACCGACGGATGAAAGTTCAGAAGCGGTCTATGCCCCTCACGCGGGCAGGCCGCTTTTTGCTTTTTCCGATCCCGGAGAGGCCTCGTAAACCAACCCATCGCCGGAACGCGCGATAATCGCGCTTTTCGCAGAATTTTCACCGCAGGATTTCCGCGTCAGACGGGAACCTGACCTTCACCCAGACATCATGATCAAGAACCAGAAGGACTTCGCCGCCGGGCTCTTCTACATCGCGATCGGTCTCTTCGGCGCCACGACGCTCGGGGAGAACGAACTCGGCTCGCTTGCGCGCATGGGCCCGGGGTACTTTCCCTTCATCATCTCAGTGGCACTGATGCTCACGGGACTCGTCATCGCCGTGAAGGCCATGATGACCAGTCCCGTCTCCGCCGCGGAAGGACACATCGAATGGGGAAAGCCCCTGGCGCCCCTCCTCATTCTGGGAAGCGCCGCCTTCTATGCGCTCACGCTCCTCACGCTCGGCTTCGTGCTCTCGATCGGCCTCATGGTGATCATCTCCTCCATGGCGCATCCGCTTTTCCGACTCCGCGACGCCCTGATTTCCGCGGTGATCCTGACAACGCTCTCCGCAGCGCTCTTCATCGGCGGCCTCGGCCTCATCGTGCCGCTCTGGCCCACCTTCCTCTGAAGCGAGTCGAACCATGGATCTCTTCAACAATCTCTGGATCGGCCTCGAGAGCGCCGTCAGTCTGACAAACCTTCTTTACTGCTTCGTCGGCGTCTCCCTCGGCACACTCGTTGGCGTCCTGCCCGGCATGGGACCGGTCGCGACCGTGGCGATGCTGCTCCCGATCACCTACGCCCTGGATCCGTCGGCCGCTCTCATCATGCTCGCCGGCATCTACTACGGCGCCCAGTACGGCGGCTCGACCACGGCCATCCTCGTGAACATTCCGGGCGAGGCCGCAGCGGTCGTGACCTGCCTCGACGGTCACAAACTTGCCAAGATGGGCCGTGCAGGCGCGGCGCTCGGCGTCGCCGCCATCGGCAGCTTCTGCGCCGGGTGCTTCGCCACGGTGCTCATTGCCGCCTTTGCGGAGCCGCTAACGAGCGTTGCCTTCGAGTTCGGCGCGCGCGAATACTTCAGCCTCATGGTGCTCGGCCTCGTCGGTGCCGTGGTGCTGGCCTCCGGGTCGCTCCTCAAGGCGATCGGCATGATCTTCATCGGCATCCTGCTCGGCTGCGTCGGCATGGACGTCAACTCGGGCGCCCTCCGCTATGTCTTCGGCGTCGACGAGCTGATGGACGGCTTCGACTTCGTCGCGCTCTCAATGGGGGTCTATGGCTTCGCCGAGATCATCAAGAACCTTGAGCAGAACGGTGCCCGTGAAGCCATGCCCGCCGCCGTCGGCCGTGTGCTCCCGACCAAGGAGGACATGAAGGTCTGCGCGGGCCCCATCGCGCGCGGCACGGTTGTAGGTTCCTTGCTGGGCATACTGCCGGGCGGCGGCGCGCTTCTCTCCTCCTTCGCTTCCTACACGATGGAGAAGAAGATCGCGGGCGAGAAGGCCGATCCTCCTTTCGGCTCGGGCAACATCCGCGGTGTGGCGGGTCCCGAGTCCGCCAACAATGCGGGCGCTCAGACAAGCTTCATCCCGATGCTCACGCTCGGAATCCCGTCGAACGCAGTCATGGCGCTCATGATCGGTGCGCTGATGCTTCACGACATCGCACCGGGTCCGCAGGTCATGAGCACGAACCCCTCGCTCTTCTGGGGGCTTATCGTCTCCATGTGGATCGGTAACGTGTTCCTCATCGTGCTCAACATCCCGCTGATCGGCCTCTGGGTGCGACTGCTTCGCGTGCCGTACCGGCTCCTCTACCCGGCGATCCTGGTCTTCTGCGCGATCGGCGTCTACTCGATCAGCAACAACCCGTTCGACATCTGGATCACAATCGGCTTCGGCATCTTCGGCTGGCTTGCGAACAAGTTCGGCTGTGAAGGTGCCCCACTCATCCTGGGCTTCATCCTCGGCCCGATGCTTGAGGAGAACATGCGCCGTGCGCTGCTCCTCTCCCGCGGTGACCTCTCGACATTCGTGACGGGTCCGATCTCGGGAACGTTGCTGGCGATCTCCGCGCTCCTTCTCATCATCGTGATTCTTCCGTCTGTCCGCTCCGGACGCGAGAAGGCGTTCGTCGAGGACTGACATCGCCTTCCGGTGTCTCCCGCTGTGGTAAACAGGGACTCGTAGTGCCTGATGCGCATTACGAGTCCTTCTGTTTTTCATGCGCCCTACCATAGTGCGTCAAAATCAGGGAAAATCATGTTTTCGGTAAGCATCTCTAACGAAGCCTCCGGGCCCCTCCCCCGATAATGGTCTCAGTGTTCATCAACCTTGCCGGCGCCGTGGCGCTCCTCGTCTGGGGAGCCTACATGGTGAAGACCGGAATTCTGCGCACATTCGGAGAATCGCTGCGAAGCTGGCTCGCCGCGAAGCTCAGCAACCGCGTGCTCGGATTCTTCGCCGGCTTCGGGCTTTCTGCGCTTCTTCAGAGTTCGACCGCCTCGGCGCTTCTGATCGCCGGACTCCAGTCGGGCGGCCTCGTAACCACCGCCATCGCTCTGGCTGCGGTTCTTGGTGCTGACGTGGGCAGCGCCTTCATGGTGCGCGTCCTCACGCTCGACCTATCGCAGGCGATCCCGGTATTGCTCGTGATCGGCACCGTGCTCTTTGTACGCAAGACTGCGGAACGTTCCGGCCAGTTCGGCAGAACGCTTCTCGGCATCGCCTTCATCCTTCTGGCGCTCCAGATGATCATGTCGGCCTCGGCTTCCATGAAGGAAGGCGAGGCAGTCCGGGATCTCTTCACATTGTTTGCTTCAAATCCGGCGCTTTCGGCCGGTCTCGGAATCCTGGCGGCACTATGCTTCTTCTCCAGTCTCGCCGTGGTTGCCTCCGCAGCGGCGTTCTGTGCGGCGGGGGTTTTACCGACCGGGGCCGCACTCTGGGTTGTACTGGGCGCCAACCTGGGCAGCGCACTGCTTGCAGTCATCACCACAACCGGCAGTTCCCGCATGGCAAGGAAAGCCCCGCTGGGAAACTGCCTCTTCCGTTCAGTCGGTTTCGTCCTTGGAGTATGTGCACTCCTTGCCATCCCGCCCCTGAGCCGTTTCTTCATTGACTTCGGCAACGGCTCGGACGCCGTGATTCTCTTTCACCTTCTCTACAACGCGATCGTCGGCGTAATCGGACTCTTCTTCGTCGGCCCGGCTGCACGATTCATAGATCGGAAGCTGCCGGCCAAGGAAAGAAAGGACGAGGGGGAAGTTCAGATTCTCACCGAAGAGAACCTTCTTTCAGCAAAGACTTCGCTCAAGCTTGCCCGCGAGGAAATCCTCAAGACAATAGAAATCTTTGAGCACCACTGGGAGACGCTTCGTACTCTGCTTTCCATGAATCCGCCGGCAGGCGAGATGATTCTGATCGAAAACCGCATGAAGCTTCTTGACCGACGGTGCAGGGCTGTACAGACTTATCTGGCAGCTGTCGTTCGGCTCGGTCTGTCGAATGAAGAGTCTTCGGAATGGAACAAGCTATCCGCAGTGAACGACGCTCTGGCCTTCTCAGCCAAGGTGACGCGATTCATGTTCAAGTCAATCCGAAAGCGTAAGTGGCGTGACAGCCGCTTTTTCTCACCCTCAGGAGAGAAAGAATTAGAACGCGCCCATGATGAAGTTCATGAAATTATAGAAAAACTTGATACTTTATTGAAAGACAATACATCCAATCAAAACAAAGAAACCATAAAAAATCAGCTTATTAATGATGATGAAACTAGGGGCCGCGAAGCCTTTGACTTAGTCGTTAGGCATATGAATAGAGTAAGTTCAGGACAGTCCGGAGCTATTGAGACAAGTGCACTTCACGTCGAACTACTCAATCTTTATCGACGCGTAGATGTCATTTTCGTTAATGCGATACGTATTTTATAAAAACTTAGACTTTTAATATTCGTGCCCGCAGTTGACCACATCCGCCATCTACATCCTGAGCAGCTGAAACGCGAAGCGTTGCGATGATCCCTTTGCTTCGGAGGAAACGTATCAAATTAACAGCATGCTCACGTGCCGGACGTTTGCAGTTTGTACCATTAACCATGTTCACAGGAATAAAGTTCACCATCGCATACCGACCTTTAAGCTTCTCTGCGAGCAAGGAAATTTCCTGTTCAGAATCGTTTCTGCCTTCAATCAACGTCCACTCAACCTGAAGTGGATATCCACTAGTCTTCGCCCATTCATCGGCTGCATCAATCAGATCATCCACAGACATGCGACAGCCTTTTGGAAGCAGTTTCCTGCGTTTTGCATCGTCCACGGTATGCAGTGAGATTGCAAGCGCAGGTCTTACTTTAGATGCATGAAGCGCCGCAAACAGACGTTCATCTCCAACCGTGGAAATCACCAGTTCCTTGTGTCCGAACCGTCCGTAATCTGCGAGGTATTCCACCGCACGCATGACATTCGCAAGATTGTGGGAAGGCTCCCCCATGCCCATGAACACGACCTTTTTCGTTTCTTGTCTAAGCTTCCTTGCCATTGCAACCTGTGCAACGATCTCCAGATCGGTCAGCTGCCTTATCAGCCCGCTCCGTCCCGTCATGCAGAACACGCAGCCAACGGCGCACCCTATCTGAGTTGATACGCAAACCCCTTTCCTGGGCAGCAACACCGATTCAATCATCTGCTCGTCCGCAAGTGTGACCAACAGACGCTCACTTTCAGGATCACTCCCGGGATAACGGGAATGAATCTGTGCCACAGCATCTAGCTTGGCTCTTATATCCGGAAGCGCCTTCACCAAGGCATCAGGCAGCCGTACACGTCTTCCGGCATTCGCCTCGGTCGGCCATTCCGAAGCGCCGAGCCAGGCGGAATGGATTTTTCGGGCGTGCACAGGCTTGGCACCATATGCAGCGAGCAAATCATGCAGATCCGAGAGCTTCGTCAGCGTCCCGGGGACAGGAGAAAGTTCTGCGGTCATTCGATGGAGATGCGTTACGAGGTGAAGAACGCAGTTGCACCTTCAGCGCGCTGCATTCTGGAAGTCCGCACATTATCGCCTCATCTCAGAGGAGTCCTTCCCTCGCAAAGAACTTTCGCAGAGACGAGCTGATCTCCTCAGACTGTGCCATGCTCATCGTCCGCCTGGGCATTGGGAGCCCCACCATCAGGGCTCGCTTCCAACGCTGACCCAGAATCCGCAGGCGCATGTCCGAAAGCCTGCATGCCGGCTGCAGCGGCAGCCCGATCGACGAAGCAAGCCGCTCGATCAGGGCCGGATCGTTTGCCGCCTCCAGCAGCTGTGAGGAAAGAAACACCACCAGAATCGGCCGACGCTTCTCTATCACGTCCACCAGTCGCTTCCCTTCTGTAACCGCTTCGCGGATGACATGTGCATCCCTCGGCCGGCCGTCCCAGACTGTCGGCCAGTTCAGAATCGAAAAACGTTCTGCCTGCTCCGCAACAGGAAATCCCGCCGCGGCAAGCCATCGCAATGCCTGTTGGATCTCCGGTCCTCTGTCAATTCGCGCTGCTGTGATGAGTCCCCGCTTTCGCGTCATACGAGCGAGAAAAGCCTCCCGGGCCTTTGGTTCAGGAGGCAGATCATCTTCGTTGACTATCGGACCGAATGCGGGCGGCAGCACGATCAGCACGCCGCCCTTCAGGTTCCCGGGCGTGTCAGCGGTGCCCGGGACATTGACTCTCACGCCGCGCCCTCCGAGAATCCGTCGGCGGCGTCATCCGCATGCCGTTTGAGCGGCGGCAGCCTGCAGGCAAGTTCGTCTGTCAGACCGAGTTCCTGGATCTTGCGGGTCAGTGTGTTGCGACCGAGCCCCAGACGTTCCGCAGCCTCAATTCGACGGCCACGCGTGACGGACATCGCCGTGCGGATGAGCGCACGTTCGAAATCATCCGTGAGCGACTGCCAGATCCCGCTTTCCCCGGCGGTCAGACGACGCTCGGCTTCCCGGGAGAGCGCTTCGCTCCAGGAGAAATCCGCAGGTATCTCTGCAACCTGAGCACCATGGTCATGACCGGCTGCCGTATGAGCAGTCTCCGCATGACGTTCAAGCGCCTCCGGATGCGCGGATGCGACGGCTTCCGCATGACGGAATTCGTAGGGCAGATCCTCGGCACGGATCTCCTGCGACGGCGCCATCACAAGGAGCCAACGGCAGAGGTTCTCGAGCTGACGCACATTGCCCGGGAACGGGAAGGCGCGGATGATCTCCAGAGCTTCCGCAGAGAGCTTCTTCGGCTCCACGCCGAGTTCCGGTGCGCCGACCGTCAGGAAGTGCGTGGCGAGCGGCTCAATGTCCTCAACGCGGTCGCGGAGCGGCGGAAGGCGCAGACGGATGACATTGAGTCGATGGTATAGATCCTCGCGGAACTGTCCGTTCCTCACGCGCTCCTCAAGGTTCTGATTCGTGGCGGCGATCACGCGGACATCCGCCTTGATCGACTGGTGGCCGCCAACGCGATAGAAGTAGCCGTTCGAGAGCACGCGCAGCAGACGGGTCTGAAGCTCCATCGGCATGTCGCCGATTTCGTCAAGGAAGAGCGTGCCGCCCTTGGCCTGCTCGAAGCGCCCGTAACGGGTCGCCGTCGCGCCGGTGAACGCTCCCTTCTCGTGGCCGAAGAGCTCGCTCTCGAGCAGTTCGCGCGGAATCGCCGCCATGTTGATGGCGATGTAAGGGGCGCGGTTGCGCTTGCTGTGCTTCCAAATGGCACGGGCGACGACTTCCTTGCCGGCACCGGACTCACCGGTGAGAAGCACCGTCACGTTGCTCTGTGAGAGACGGCCGATCGCACGGAAGACCTCCTGCATCGCGGGGGCCTGACCGATCAGATCCGGCACGGAGCTCTTTTCCTGCGTGGCCTCCTCCGCATCCTGGGCTTCTGCCTTTTCAACTTCCTCGGCACGACGGCGGGCGTCCTCCATCGCACGGCTGATGAGTTCAACCGCCTTGCTCACATCGAAGGGCTTCGCGAGGTACTCAAAGGCACCGCCGCGGAATGCGGACACCGCGCTGTCGAGATCCGAGAAGGCCGTCATGATGATGACGGGCAGATCGGGCGCGATAGCCTTCACCTTGTTCAGGAGTTCAACGCCGGAGAGTCCCGGCATGCGGATGTCGGAGACAAGGACAAGCGGCCTCGACTCGCGCACCGGATCAATGTTCTCAAGGGCCGAAAGCGCATCCTGCCCGCGCTCGAACATGCGGCAGCCGATTCCTTCGCGTGAGAGCGCGCGATTGAGTACCCAGCGGATCGCCCGGTCGTCATCGATCACCCAGACGGGTTCGTTGCCCGCGGATTCGCTCGAGGTGAGTTGCGTATCGTCAAGCATGGCTAGGTCCTTCAAAAGTGGTCTTGGCCGTTATTGTTCTTTTCTGTTTTTCCGAGGGGCTTGAGCTGGACTCAGGCCGCTTTATCGCTGCGCTTGCCGGAGCCGTTGCGCTCCAGAGGCAGCAGAAGAATGAAATCCGTCCGTCCGGGGCGGCTCTCCGCCGTGATGCTTCCCCCCGCCTCTTCCACGAAGGTCTTCACGATGGAGAGTCCTAGTCCGGAGCCTTCCGCGCGTCCTGTGACGAGCGGGAAGAAAACCTGCTCGCGGATGTCCGCCGGGATGCCTGGGCCGTTGTCGATCACCTCGACGCGGAGCGCGAGACGCACGCGGGAACTGCCGATCATCACGTCGCGCGCAATGCGTGTGCGCAGGATGAGAAGCGCCTTGCCACGGGCCCTCGCCTCGGTCATGGCCTCCGCCGCATTGCGGGCGAGATTGAGGAAGATCTGGGTGAAACGCCCGCGGTCTCCCATCACGGGAGGCGCGGAAATGTCGTAGTCGCGGCGGATGGTGAGACCGGAGCTGAACTCGAGGCTGATCAGGCTGCGGACGTGCTCGAGCACCTCGTGCACATTGATCGGCTCGCGGGTCTTGGCTGCACGGTAGGGAGCGAGAAGACGGTCAACGAGCGCCTGGAGGCGAGCCGCCTCCTCAAGGATCACGCTCGTGCACTCCTTGTCCTCCTCGCGCACGAGTTCGCTCTCGAGGAGCTGCGCCGCGCCGCGGATGCCGCCCAAGGGATTCTTGATCTCATGAGCTAGATTCCTGAGGAGCTCGCTGTTCGCCGTGCGCATATGCGTTTCCATCGCATTGCGCTCGGCCTGAAGGGCGTCCTCGAGTTCGACCGCCTCGAGCAGGTAGGCCGTCCCCTGAGGGAGCCCCTGAATTGCCGACGGATCCTCGGAGATGTCCGTGAGCACTGCACGCACCCGCACGGGCTCCTGGAGCCCGCGGTGGAGATTCGTGATGACCGTGAATGTGACGGACGTAGAAGCGAGTTCGGCGTTCTCCGCGTCCGCACCGGCATGAATCACGCCGGAACGCCTGCCAAACCAGCCTGCGGCCTCGTCAATGAACTCCGCCGCCGGCACACCGGCGAGCACGCGGCTCGTCCTGCCGAGCAGCGTCTCCGCCGCGGCATTGACCGCCAGGATGACCCCGTGCCGGTCAATGCACATGATCGCAGTGGAGAGGAGATCGAAAGCAAGCACCCGCTGAGCGGGTTCGGCGGAGAGTTTCCTGCCGCCGAGAGGCGAAGCCGTCATGTCTGCGAGATGCCCAGTTGTAAGAAGTTGAACCTTTCCGGAGCTTTCTCCCTGCCGTGGATCGGCCGGAAGACCGAAGCTCTGGAAACAATTCGGGGACGATGCGCGCACCGTCCCCGGAGAATTCCCTCCGTCCGCCGGAACGGACGGAAAGGATGCGACGTATCGGATGCGCCGATCAGTGCGAGTAGTAGAGGTCGAAGTCGAGGGCCGTGACAGCCATCTCAGCCTTCAGAACATCCTTGCGCTTCTCGGCGATGTAGGCGTCGATCAGGTCGTCGGTGAAGACGCCGCCGCGCGTGAGGAACTCGCGGTCACGATCGAGGCTGTCAAGAGCGACCTCAAGGTTCGGCGCGACGGTCGGGATCTTGGCGTTCTCTTCCGGCGGCAGATCGTAGAGGTTCTTGTCAGCAGCTTCGCCCGGGTGGATCTTGTTCTGGATGCCGTCAAGGCCGGCCATCAGCAGAGCGGAAAAGCCGAGGTAGGAGTTGCACAGAGGATCGGGGAAGCGAACCTCAATGCGGCGGGCCTTCGGGCTGTTAACGAACGGAATGCGGATCGAAGCCGAGCGGTTGCGCGAAGAGTAGGCGAGCTTGACCGGAGCCTCAAAGCCGGGGACCAAACGCTTGTAGGAGTTAATGCCCGGGTTGGTGATGGCGTTCAGGGCACGGGCGTGCTTGATCACACCGCCGATATAGTAGAGAGCCATCTCGGAGAGGCCGGCGTAGCCGTTGCCCGCGAAGAGGTTCTGGCCGTCCTTCCAAATCGACTGGTGGACGTGCATGCCCGAGCCGTTGTCGCCTTCGATGGGCTTCGGCATGAAGGTGGCGGTCTTGCCGTAAGCGGCCGCGACGTTCCACACCGTGTACTTCAGGATCTGCGTCCAGTCGGCGCGCTGCACGAGGGTGCCGAAGCGGGTGCCGATTTCGCACTGGCCGGGGCCGCCCACCTCATGGTGGTGGATCTCGACCGGCACACCCTGCTGGGCGAGCAGCGTGGTCATCTCGGAGCGCAGGTCGGCAAGGCTGTCAACCGGCGGAACCGGGAAGTAGCCGCCCTTGGCGCGGCAGCGGTGGCCGAGGTTGCCGCCCTCGAAGTCGAGACCGGACGACCACGGGGCCTCCTCGGAACCGACCTGGAAGAAACTCGAGCCGGAGCGGTGATCCCACTTGACGGAGTCGAACACGAAGAATTCGGGTTCCGGACCGAAGTAGGCCGTGTCACCGATGCCGGTGGACTTCAGATAGGCCTCGGCGCGGCGGGCGAGCGAGCGCGGGTCGCGCTCATAGCCCTTGCCGGTCGTCGGCTCAAGCACGTCGCAGTTGAGGACGAGCGTGTTGGCCTCGCGGAACGGGTCCATGCGGGCGGTGTCGGGGTCCGGAAGGAGCAGCATGTCGGAGGATTCAATGCCGCGCCAACCAATGAAGGACGAGCCGTCAAAGGGCTGACCGAGTTCGAAGACATCCTCTTCGATCTTGTCGGCCGGAATGGTCAGGTGCATTTCCTTGCCGAGCAGATCCGTGACGCGGAGATCCACGTACTTGCAGTCGTTGTCCTTAATCATCTGCAGCACATCAGCAGCGGACGTCATACCTCTTCTCCTAAGAAAACGGCCGCAGGGTGCGTGCCGCGTTTTTTGACTGGGTTGATTCCACACACCGTTCGAGGGAGGATGATTCGCCCGGTGCGCGTGTACCTTCAGGGGAGCAAAGCGCGTGCCAATTGTTCTTCGGCGCGAGGTGCACCACCCGCATCTCCGCTGTGCACACGGATCGGGCCTGAGGCGTGCACAAGGCTCTCAAGCTGCACTCACCTCTGAAAACAAAGCGTTCTCATCACGCGAATCCGTCACCCCATGAACAGTTAAGGTGCCGATTTCGGATGAGAGAGCCCCTTCCTGGCGCATCCCCCGGGTACGGTCTGGTGAATTATGCCTTGTTGTGCACCATTTTTGAGCGTAGCGCACGTATAGCGTGCGCACAAATTTGATGCGCCCGGTATGTCCTCGTCAGAGGAAGGCTTCCTGCACGTCGGAGAGAAAGTCGAGCCCCCGGCGGGAGACGGCGAGCCTCCGTTCATCAGGCACGAGCAACCCTCTGGAACGGAGATCAGCGAGCACAGGTTCAATCAGGGAGAGCGGCAGCCCCGTTCGCTCAGTGAAGAGTCCGGCTGGAACGCCGTCGAGCAGTCTGAGCGCATTGAGCATGAACTCGAAGGGCAAGTCCTCGGCCGACACTTCGCAGGACTCGATCCAGGAACGGTCATCCCCGCGGACATTTGCCATGGCCCCGGACTGATAAGCATCAAGATAGACACGGGGAGAGGCAGCGCGCGCTTCACGACGAACGCCCTCCCGGGTCGTCAGTTTCCCGTGCGCGCCGGCGCCCGCGGCGAGATAGTCGCCGAATGTCCAGTAGTTTAGGTTGTGGCGGCACCGCCGCCCTTCCTGTGCATAGCCCGAGACCTCATAGCGGCGGTAGCTCGCCTCGGCGAGCCGCGCCTCGACCACGTCTCCCATCTCCGCGGTCATGTCCGCGTCGGGCAGATCATCCGGACAGCGCTTTTCGAAGACCGTGCCGGGCTCGATCGTGAGCTGGTAGCAGGAGAGGTGCGTCGCGCCGCTCGCCACGGCCTCGTCAAGTTCCTCGCGCAGGCTCTCCATCGTCTCGCCGGGAAGCGCATACATGAGGTCAAGATTGAAGTTGTCAAAGACCTCCGCCGCTTCCCGGATCGCTGCCCGGACTTCCTGCGCACTGTGGATGCGCCCGAGCTTCCGCAGGCGCTCGTCGGAGAAGCTCTGCACACCGATGGATAGACGGTTGACTCCGGCGTCGCGAAAACGGGCGAACTTGCCAGCCTCCACGGTCCCGGGATTGGCCTCCATCGTGATTTCGCAGTCCTTCGCAAGCGGGAAACGCTCCGCGATTCCCTGCAACAGGCGCCCAAGTTCTTCCGGCGTCATCAGGCTCGGCGTGCCGCCCCCGATGAATATGGAGAGGATCTCACGCTGAGGCATCCCCTCAAGATACGGCCGCCAGCCTTCAAGATCCGCGAGGAGCGCGTCCACGTAGACCGACTCAAGCTCCAGGAGATTCTTTGGTGCACCATGCGAGTTGAAGTCGCAGTAGGGGCACTTGCGGACGCACCACGGCCAGTGCAGATAGATGGAAAGCGGGATGACCGCCGGATCGGGTCGGGCGGCCAGGATCGCGTCGGTCACGCCTTGAGGCCCCAGCGGTGAGTGAGAAGCTCCGCCATGCGGGCGAGTGCCTTGCCCCGGTGGCTCACGGCGTTCTTCTCGTCGGCAGTGAGTTCCGCCGCCGTGCGGCCGAACTCAGGGAGCAGGAAGTACGGGTCATAGCCGAAGCCGCCCTTGCCGCGCGGCTCGTCCGTGATCTCGCCTTCCCAGAAGCCCTCGGCAATGAGCGGCTCCGGGTCATCGGCGCTGCGGACTGCGACGAGCACGCAGCTGTAATGTCCGCGGCGGTCCTCGATACCCTGAAGTTTCTCGACCAGAAGGAGGTTGTTCTTCTCGTCGTCGGCGTCCTCACCCGCGAAACGCGCGGAGAAGACTCCCGGCGCGCCGCCCAGGGCATTGACGCAGAGCCCGGAATCGTCCGCGAGCGCGGGCAGCCCGGTCTGTCGGGAGGCGTTCCTCGCCTTGGCGAGACAGTTCTCCACGAAAGTGCCGAAGGGCTCGTCGCAGGACTTAACGCCGAACTCCTTCTGCCCGGCGATGCGGATGCCGAGGGGCGCAAACATGGCCTGGAATTCACGGATCTTGCCGGCGTTGCCGGAGGCGAGGACGAGCACGGGGGTGTTGGAACCGGTCATGGTGATGTGTGAGATTTGAATATTGGACGGAGGATCTGCAGATCACTTTGCCTGAAGGGCCTTGCGCTGCAGAACGGCGAGTTCGTTGTTGCCCTTCATCGCGAGCGCAATGAGGCTCGCGAGCTCGGCGCTCGAGAAAGGATCGCCCTCGGCCGTGCCCTGAATCTCCACGAACTTTCCTTCGCTCGTCATGACGATGTTCATGTCCGTTTCGCAGGAGGAGTCCTCAACATAGTTGAGATCCAGCACGGGGCCCTTCTTGCCGATGCCGACCGACACCGCGCTCACCTGAGCGCGGATCGGATCCTCGGAGATCAGGCCCTTCGCGAGCATCCAGTCCACCGCATCGCGAAGCGCCACCCAGGCACCGGTGATGGACGCGCAGCGCGTGCCGCCGTCGGCCTGGATCACGTCGCAGTCGAGGTGAATGGTGAATTCGCCAAGCTTCTTCCGATCAACCACCGCGCGAAGGCTGCGGCCGATCAGTCGCTGAATCTCCTGCGTGCGCCCGGACTGCTTGCCGCGGGCGGCCTCGCGGTCCGTTCTCGTGCCCGTGGAGCGGGGAAGCAGGCCGTACTCCGCCGTGACCCATCCCTCTCCCTTTCCGCGGAGGAAGGGCGGAACGCCGGCGACGACGCTCGCCGTGCAGAGCACGTGCGTATCGCCCTGGCAGTAGAGCACGCTGCCTTCGGCGTACTTGGTGTAATGACGCTGAATGCTCACCGGCCTGAGCGTTTCAGCGACGCGTCCGTCAGGACGGGTGGCAAGATGAGATTTGATGGAATCGGACATGGCGAAAAACCTTTCCTGAGGAAATACGGACTCACGGATGATGCGGACTAGATGCTACTTCATTTGTGTGCCGCCTCACGCATCACTTCTCCTCGCTCACTGGTGCCGACGCTCTAAAATGCCGCCCAACAAGAACAACCTCGGATGAACGGAGCGGCGAAGCGCCGCTCTAGGACTTCCGTTTCCAGGAGTTTCGTTTACATGCCTTCAGTCGCCAGCATGACAGGCTATGCAGCCGCCGACGGAAAGACCCCCGCCGGGTCAGTCACCGTTGAGTGCCGCTCGGTCAATTCCCGCTTTCTTGATCTGACGCTCCGTCTTGACGAAAAGCTCCGCTTCGCCGAGCCAGCGATCCGTGAGCGTCTCCAGAAGCGTCTCACCCGCGGCAAAGTTGAACTGCGCATGTCACTTGCTGAGGATGAGTCGTTGCTTCCTGCCTCCGTCAACACGGCTGCGCTGAAGCGCCTCCATGCGCTTCAGGAAGCCATCGTCGAGGCGGATCCCTTTGCCCGGAAGCTCTCCGTCGCCGAGATCCTTGAGATGCCCGGCATTGCCCAGGCCCCCGTCACGGACCGTGATGAACTTCAGGCAGCCATTCTCGAGCTCGTGGACCGCACGTTGGATCAGTTCGTCGCCGCCCGCGTCCGTGAGGGTGAGGCGCTCACCCGCGTGCTCCTCGGGTACTGCGACAAAATGTCCGAGGTGGTGAAAGAGGTCCGCGCAGCGATGCCCCAGATCATCGCCCAGCTTGAGGCTCGTCTTTCCGAGCGACTCGGGAACGCCCTCACCAGTGCCCTGGCCGAAAAGAGCACCCTCACCAAGGAGGAAGTGGCCGACCGCATCCGTCAGGAGGTCACGCTCTATGCGATCAAGATGGACGTCGACGAGGAGATGAACCGCCTCGAAACGCACCTCGGCGAAGTCCGCCGTCTGCTCAAGTCGGGCGGGGCCGTCGGCCGCAAGCTTGACTTCATGGCCCAGGAGATGAACCGCGAGGCCAACACCCTCGGCTCCAAGGCCGCCGCGATTGAGATGACCAACGCCTCGCTTGCGCTCAAGATCACGATCGATCAGATGCGCGAGCAGATCCAGAATCTCGAGTAAAAGGACTTGTCATGACTGAAATCGAAACCTCCGCCGCCCCTAAGCACGCCGGTCGCCTTTTCCTTGTCACCGCCCCGTCGGGCGCCGGCAAGTCCTCGCTCGTGAACGCGCTTCTGAAGCGCCAGCCCACGATCAAGCTCTCGATCTCGTCGACTACCCGTGAGCCGCGCCCGGGCGAGCAGAACGGCCGTGAGTACCACTTCATCACCGAGACGATGTTTCTCGAGATGAAGAACCGCGGCGAGTTCCTCGAGACCGCGCTCGTGCACGGCAACTACTACGGCACGAACCGCACCTGGATCGAGGCGCAGATGGCCCAGGGAAACGACGTGCTCCTTGAGATCGACTGGCAGGGCGCCCGTCAGGTCCGCTCGAAGTTCTCGGGCACCGTCGGCATCTTCATCCTGCCCCCTTCCATTGAGGCGCTCGAGTGGCGTCTCCGCCACCGCGGCACCGATTCCCCACAGACGATCACCCGCCGTCTGATGGGCGCGGGTGCTGAGATTGCGCATGCCCCGGAATTTGAGTACGTTATAATCAACGAAGATTTCGACACGGCCCTCAGCCAGCTTGAGGCCATTGTGACGGCGAGCCGCCTCTGTTTCGCTCAGCAGGCCATCCGCCATCACGATCAGTTCGCGAACCTCGGAGTTCCGGTCTGAGTCCGGCATCGCTGGCCCGAAGGGCCTTTATTTTCCTTTCATCACATTCGCAAGACAAAATGGCACGCATCACTGTTGAAGACTGCCTGAAGAAGATCCCCAACCGCTTCCAGATGGTTCTGGCCGCGGCCTACCGTGCGCGTCAGCTCTCCCAGGGCTATGCCCCGAAGATTGATGCCAAGGACAAGCCCGCCGTGATCGCCCTGCGCGAGATCGCGGACGGTCTCGTCGGCACGGATATGCTCAAGCATGTTCAGTGATACATCACACTCACGCTTCAAAGCATGACTGACGGCCGGGCCGCCTCATCCATACCCATGGATGCGAGCGCCGGCCGTTTTCTTTAGAACAATCTTTTCCCTCACCGCGGGCGCAAGGCCGGAACTCATCATCCGGCCTCCAAGGAACCTGCGGGAGGACACCCAATGCGGCAGGCTGGTATCTGCGATTTTTCCACCCCGAAGAGATCTGCAGAGCGAATCCAACCTGAGAACTAGAAGGAACGCACCATGGCCCTCGATTCCGCTCCGTCCTTCCCGGACGATATGTACGCAACGGCAGAGGAAGGCTCCACACCTCTCCCCACGCCTCCGAGGAAACCCATCTCGCCCTTCGGGTTCACGAAGCATGCCGCCCGCCGTGCGCCGCTTCCCGCCCCTGTCATTCCCGCGAAACTCCCTGACGCGGATCTTCCGCTCTTCACGCCCAAGGCGCCCATCGGCGTCGTGACCGCCCAGGCGCTCGTCGACACCTGCAAGCTCTACCTCACACCGAACGAGGTCGAGAAAATCCGCTCGGCCTACCGTTACGCCGACGACGCTCACCTCGGCCAGTTCCGAAAATCGGGCGAGCCCTACATCACGCATCCGATCGCCGTCGCCTCCATCCTCGCCTCCTGGCGCATGGATGCCGAGACCGTTCAGGCGGGCCTCATGCATGACGTGCTAGAGGACACCGCGACGAGCAAGCGTGAGATGGCCGAGAAGTTCGGCCTTGACGTCGCGGATCTCGTGGACGGAGTCTCCAAGCTCGACAAGCTCAAGTTCTCCTCGAACGAAATCGCTCAGGCCGAGAGCTTCCGCAAGATGCTGCTTGCCATGTCGCGCGACGTGCGCGTGATTCTCGTGAAGCTCGCCGACCGCGTGCACAACATGCGCACGCTCGGCGCCATGCGCCCCGAAAAGCGCGCCCGCATCGCACGCGAGACGCTCGACATTTACGTGCCGATCGCTCACCGACTTGGTCTGAACAATGTGTTCCGCGAGCTGCAGGAACTATCCTTCGCCAACCGCTATCCGTTCCGTTACCGCGTCCTCTACGAAAACGTCCTGAAGACCCGCCAGAACCGCCGTGAGTTCCTTGAGAAGATGCTCAACGACTCCAAGACGGTGCTCTCGCAGGCGGGCATTCCCTGTCGAATCCTCGGCCGCGACCGCACGATCTACGGCATTTACAACAAGATGCGCGAGAAGCACCAGTCCTTCTCGGACGCGCTCGACATCTACGGCTTCCGCATCGTGGTGCGAACGCGCGATGACTGTTACCTTGCGCTCGGTGCCCTTCACAAGCGCTGGAAGCCGGTGAACTCCCGCTTCAAGGACTTCATCGCGATCCCGAAGTCGAACGGCTACCAGAGCATCCACACGACGGTGATCGGCCCGGACGGCACGCCGGTCGAGTTCCAGCTCCGCACCGAGGAAATGCACCGAATAGACGAGGACGGCATCCTGGTGCACTGGCTCTACGCCTCGAGCGACGACACGAGCGACCTCCAGTCCCGCACCGCCGCCTGGCTACAGAACCTGCTTGAGATCCAGCGCACGACCTCGGACAGCAAGGAGTTCCTCGAGAACATCAAGGTCGACCTCTTCCCGAGCCAGATCTACGTCTTCACGCCGAAGGGCAAGATCATCCCGTTGCCGAAGGGCTCCACGGCGATCGACTTCGCCTACGAAATCCACACGGACGTCGGCAACCACACCGAGAGCGTACGCATCAACGGCGAGCCGAAGCCCCTCAACGTCACGCTCAGGAACGGCGACCTCGTGCAGGTCATTACCGCGAAGAACGCCCATCCGAGCCCGCAGTGGCTCGCAGCGGTCCATTCGGGCCGCGCCCGCGCAGAAATCCGCCAGTATCTGCGCAGCTGCCAGCTTGACGAACTCACCGAAATGGGCCGTCTCGCGCTTGAGTCGCTTGCTTCCGAACAGAAGATCGACCTCGTCACGATTCCGAACACGATTGAGCAGAAGCTCGCCAAGGAATTCGGCGCGGAGAATCTCGCCGCGCTCTACGCCCAGATCGGTCTCGGCCGTGCGCTGCCTGCAGCCGTGCTCACCCGCCTGCGTACGATGCTCCGCGAGGAGAACATCGAATCCTCCGACGAGGATCTGCCTCCGGTCATGATCAACGGCAACGAAGGTGTCGCTCAGCATCTCGCCGTCTGCTGCCACCCGATCCCGGGTGATGACATCACCGGCTACAACCGTCCTGGCATCGGTCTGACCGTTCACCGTGAGGACTGCCCGCATGCCATCCGCGGCAAGCAGGCCGATCCCAAGCGCTGGATGCATCTTGAGTGGGGCCAGACGAAGGCGGGCGCGCACTTCGCCGTGCCGCTCGAAGTCCGTGTCAAGGAAGCCCACGCCGGTCTGGCCACGGTTGCCACCGCCGTCGCCGAGGCCAACTCGAGCATCACCGGCGTCACGCTTGAGGAACCGGGCAAGGAGCACATCGTCCACGTCACCGTGCTCGTGCGTGACCGCAATCACTTGATTCACGTCACCCGCACCATCCGCCAGAACGATGTTGTGCTCAAGGTGAAACGTGTCTTTGAAGAGGGTACCTCTACAAAGCGGAAAATCTCTGTTTAATTGAGCAATCTTAAGGAATGATATGGATCAATCACTAAAAAGCATATCCCCCGCCTTTCCTGAGATTAAAAACTCTGTCGTTCTAACATGCGACGGAAATTATTTAAAATTTGCATCCGTAACCATTCAATCAATAATAGAGAATAATAAAAATCAACACTTAGATTTAATAATTCTCGCATCAGATATTAACGAATGGGATAAAAATTCATTATTAGAACAAGCAAATAATGAATCTATCAGCATCAGAATTATAGATATCAGCTCAATTTTTAAAGAAATTTTTGGAAATTTCAATCTTAAATCAAAGAAATACTGGAAATTATCC
>NZ_JAUNSF010000135.1 GCF_030539355.1 Sutterella sp. | reverse complement strand
GCATCCCCTCTCACACCCCGGGAACGCCGCACGTTCCCCTCATCCTCAGCCTTCAAAAGCGAACCGACGGTTCCGCGTGAAGAACGTCGTGCTCTCCGTGCTCCTTGTCACGTCGCTCATGACCGCCTCCGTCTCGCACGCGGGCTTCCTCGAGGACTTCTACGACGCGGCCGGATCGCAGACGTCGATCACGCGCGCGGGCGTCTACGAATCGCAGAATCTCTCGCTCGCAACGGGCGGGTCGTTTGTGCTCAAGGTCCCGCGCAAGTCCTTCTCGCCCATCACGATCGACGCACCCTACCTCAAGGCCGGGTGCGGCGGCATCGACATCTTCCTCGGCGCCTTCTCGCTCCCTTCGAAGGACGAGTTCCTCTCGTTTCTGCGAAGCGTCGGCACGGCGATTCCGGGCCTCGCGTTTCAGCTCGCGCTCCAGCACCTGTCGCCCGACTTGAACGAGCAGGTGACGCAGTTCCGCGACCTCATCATGGAGGCCACAGAGATGTTCTCCGACTCCTGCAAGGCCGCCGAGTGGATCGTCAACGAAGGCGCGGGCGCCGTCGAGTGGCTCGCGCAGTCGCAGCTGAAGGCCAGCAACAACCTGAGGAGCACCGGCGAGGCCTCGGACGCCTCGGAGGCCGACAGCCTCACCCGCACCGACGGCGGCAAGGTCATGTCGAGCGTCCCCGACCGCACGGACGCCGAGGGGAACATTGTCGAGTCGTCCGAACTCAACCTCACCTGGTCGTTGCTCAAGGGCGGGAAGTTCGCGGAGTCGGTCTCGCAGGAGACGCTCGAGACGATGATGACGCTCTTGGGCACCACGCTCTACAGGAAGACCGGCAGCGGGGACTCGACGACGGTGCAGAGCGAGGACATCGGCGCGAGGGATCTCCTCTGGGATCTCTACGGGTCCGTGGACGAGGTGAATCCCTCGAGCTCGCGGCTGCTCACCTGCGACGAGGCGAAGAAGTGCCTCAATCCCTCGGAGAGTGTCTCGAAGCCCGTGAACCTCGTGCGCTCGATCTACCTCGCGGCCGCGAACTACCGGAAGAGCATCGTCTCGCGCAATCCCGCGGAGGTGACCGACAAGGAGGTCGTGATGCTCGCCGCCATCTCGTCGATCCCGCTCCTCGCGATCGTGGAGGCTTCCGCCTCCTCGAAGATCCCCACGGCGGGCGACGCCATGATGCGGCTCTATTCCGAGGCCGCGGCCTACGAGGCGATCACGACGGCGCTGAGTGACCTCGCGATCGAGGTCCGGCGTCTCATCACGAGCTCGTCGGCCCGCAGCGTCAACTCGATCAACGTCGCGCACGCGGAGAAGCTCGAGGCCCGTCTCACGGTGGTGCTCTCCGAACTGCGCCAGCGCGAGGACAAGCTCTACTCCGCGATGGCCCGCGCGCAGAGCTACGCCGTGCAGGCCGCGCACATCGAGCGCTCGGTCTACGGGCGCGCGGCATTGGAAGCCTCTTCCGTGCTACCGCGCTGGACCCGCCGTTGACAACGGAGGAAAAGACTGATGGACCTGAATCTTGACTTCTATGCCATCTGGAACGCCGGGCAGATCGCGGCGCTCTTCAAGGCGATCGTCGGCATGACGAGCTCCGCGGGATACCTGACGCTGCTCCTCTGTCTCTCGCTCCTCGGCTTCCTCGTCGTGACGGCGGCCTCGGCCGTGCGTTACCGGGGCCGGGACATGATCACCTGGTTCTTCGCGGTGGTGCTCCTCTACACGGTGGCGTTCGTGCCGAAGATGACCGTCACCGTGCAGGACACCCGGGCGATGAGCGCGCAGGTGGTGGAGAACGTGCCTCTCGGCGTCGGCTTCACGGCCTGCCTCTCCTCCCAGATCGGGCACTTTCTCGCGGAGCTCTTCGAGACGGCGCTCACCGACGTCGACGCCGAGAAGGTGATGAGCTTCGGCGCGGTCTTCCCCGAGAGGGCCGTCGCGGCAATCGCCCAGGCCGGGCCCGTCTCGGCCGAGGCGCGCGAAGTGCTCACGCCCTTCATCGACCGCTGCGTGCTCCCCGAGATCCTTGAATCCGAGTCGAAGCTACAGGAGGTGATGGCGAGCGGCGACCTCGTCACCACCGTCACCGCCGAGGGCTGGGTGAACCCCGCCCGATTCGCCATGGTCTCGGGGACGCCCCTCTACTGCGACAAGGCGGCGGAGTCGCTCCTCAAGGTCCTCAAGGAAGTGGAGATCCCCGCGCAGGAGTCGCTCCTTCTCACAAAGCTCTCGTCCTCCGACACGTCGGTGGCTGAGGCGGCGCTCAGAAAGGCCATCCCTCAGGCTCAGGAGAAGATGCTCGGCATTTCGAAGACGCTCTCCGAGTCCCTCTCCCACGCCGTGCTGATGGCGGAGATCCCCGGGGCGCTGGAGCGCAAGGCCGGGGGCCTCGACATGCCTCTGGCCGGTGCGATCGCGATCGCCAAGGGCCAGGGGAATCTGGCCTCCGAGATCTCGTTTCGCACGATGAGCGAGCTCGCGGCGGCGTTCCTCCCGAAGTTGAGGAACATCCTGGAATTCATCCTCATCGCGGCCTTCCCCGTCGTGATGGCGATGCTCGTCGCCTTCGGCTCCGGCGGCATGAACGCCGTGCGCATGTACTTCACGCTCTTTCTCTGGCTCGCGCTCTGGGCGCCGATCGCGGCGGTGATCAACTACCTGCTCATTCACATCGACTCGAACCCCTTGAACCGCTTGGCCGAACATTACGGCGGTCTCACCTTGGCGAGCGCGGACCTCATCCGTGACCAGGGCGCCACCTCGCAGGCGATGGCGGGCTACATGATGCTGCTTGTTCCCCTCATCTCCTACCTGATCGCGAAGGCGAGCGACATGGGCGCGGCGAGTCTCGCGGCCTCCGTCATGTCCCCTGCGGCCGGCGCCGCGCAGGCGCAGAGCTCGTCCTTGTCGGCGGGCAACGTCACCGCAGGCGCGGCCTCGATCGGGAACACGGCGGTCAACAACACCTCGGCCAACAAGTCGGACGTCTCGAGCGGCTTCGTCGCCGGTTCGATGTCGCGCTCGACCTCGGCCGCGGGCTCCATCGTCCGCGACTCGTCGACGGGTGCGGTCACCGGCATCCAGGTGCAGGGCAACGACCTCGGCGTCGCCGCGGCGAGTTCGCTCACGACCGGGTCGGCCACCGCCTCCTCGCAGGCCACGGGCTCCGGGGTCGTGACATCCACGGGCCAGGTGCGCGCCGACGGGACCTCGAACGTCGAGACCTCGGGCCAGCAGCTGACCCAGGGCTCGTCCACGGTCGTGACCGCAGCCTCGGGCTGGCAGAGCACCACCGCCGTCACCTCGGGCGAGCGCTCGACGCACTCGGTCGACGCCCGCCAGGGCGGCATGCTCACCTCGACCTCGGGCGTGGGCGAGAACTTCGGGCTCTCCACCCAGACGGGCGGCCACTTCGGCGGCCAGTACCAGGCGCCGGCCGCGGTCAACGACGCGACGCTCGGCACCCCGGGCAACATCCCCGGAGGCGTGGGACCGGCCGGGTCGTCCTTCACCGCGGGAACGCCGGGGAACGGCACCTTCGGGGCCGGATACCCTGCGGGAGGAGCCGGAGGCGCGGGCCTCAACTACTCGCCCGCGGCGCCGGGGCTCTTCGCGAAGCCCGGTGCCGGCGGCAAGGGAGCTCCGGGAGCCGGGACCGGCGGACCGGGCGGCACCGTCCCCATGGACGATTCGCACCAGGTGCCCTCCTTCGGCGTCTCGATCGGCGGGATGCTGCGCACCGACACGATGGCCTCGAACCGCGACGGCGCGACCTCGTACACCACGTCGGGGTCGTCCGACGCCTGGGCGAGGGAGTCGGGCCGGAGCACCGCGGACTCGACCACGGAGAACGGCAACTTCCTCACCTCGGGGAACGTGACCTCCTCCGGCACCCGAGGCGCCTTGACCGCGGACTCGTCTAGCCACGTCGCGACGACCTCCGCGTCGGAGTCGAGCTCGACCTCGTTCTCCTCCTCGAACGAGCGCCGCGACGGCGCCTCGATCGGGGCGGGCGCGAGGCTCGACCGCTATCTCGCCGACCGCGCGGTCGCGGCCTATGGCTCTCCGGAAGCGGTCCTCGAGGCGATGCAGAACCCTGCCGAGCGCGCCGCCTTTGCGCGTGACGCCTTCAATGACGCCGGCAGCCGCGGGTTCCTGCCCACCGGAAAACCGGCGCCCTCCGACGAGGCCGTCGGCCGGGCCGGTCAGAAGGCGATGCGCCAGATGGACGGGCTCGCCGTCTCCCCGCAGGATCACGACGCGGCGGTCGCGCGCGTTCAGGCCGAGGCGATCGACGCCCACGGCTCGATGGCGGCCTCGGCGCCTGCCACACCGACGCTCCAGTCCCCCGCCACGGACGCTCAGCGCGAGGCCATGACGCTCTCGCACGGCGCCGTGACCGCGGTGCGGACCTTCTGGCCCGAGGAGCAGGTCTCCGGCATGGCCGTGGTGAGGACGGGCCTCGGAGGCGGCATCACCTACCGCTCGCCCGAGGAGCTCCACCGGGGCCTGATGGAGGCGGCGGAGACGAACGAGACCGTGCGCTCGACGCTGATAACGATCGGCGAGCGCGGCACCGCGACCGAGGCCGACCTCGCGACGCTGCAGAGCGAGGGCGGGTTCGGGTTCGGCTCGAGCCTCAGGAACCCGCGGTGAGGCGCCCGCATCAGCACATTCCTTCCGGGGCGCGTGTGCCCCGGGGGAAAAGAGATTTTGTTTTGAAAAGGAATGACCAATGACCGAGAACGAAAAGAACCAGGATCGCGCCGGGGAGAAGACCCCGGAGAACACGAAGCCCGCTGAGAGCCCCGGGCGGAAGCTTGTCCTCGCGAATCCCCTCGAGCCCTTCGGGCAGAGCTTCTTCGAGCCCGTGCCGCTCTCCGAGGAGGAGGCCATGAAGATTGCCGCGATGATCGGCTTCACGCACTTCATCGACATCCCTCCGGGCGACACGTTGCAGAACGTGCTCTACAAGAAAAAGGCCGCCTGGAAACTCTGCGGCATCTACCTGATCATCAACTCCACGGGGACGCTCTACGTCGGGAAGTCGATTGACATGAAGGACCGCCTCAGGCATCACCGCTGCCAGGACCCCTTCCCCGACCATCAGTGGATTGCCTTCCGGCCCTGTCCGGCCGAAAAGCTCGCGGAACTCGAGAACGCGATGATCGCGCGTGCCGCCCGGGCGCGGCTCCCGCTCCAGAACCGCGTCAACGCGGAGCACCGCATCTGCCGCACGGAAACCCCGGAGCTCAGCTGGTGCTTTGACGACATCTGCCCGCCCTGGGCGCAGGAACGGTTCCTCGCCGAGGGAGAGTTCCACGGCGAAACCGTGCAGGAGCAGTACGAGGATGTGGTGAGGCACTCGATTCCCGGCGAGCGCGAAGCCTGGTCGTTTTTCCGGACCGAGCGGCAGGCCCGCGGCATGCTCGAGATCGCGCACAGGTGCCTCCTGATGGCTGTCCGGAACCCGTGGCAGCTCGAGAACCTGTGGTGGGCGATCACGCTCCCGCCCCTGCGCGGCGCCGCGGCATGGGATCCGGCGCTTGCGCTCACTGCAGGCGTGCACACCGTCATGAAGTGCTCCTGCCGGCGCAACTTCCCCGAGCAGGTGAAGGTCAAGTTCGCGCTCGCGAAGAACATCGCGGACCGGCAGACCGAGAGCGGAAAGAGGCTTGTCCGCGAGCTCGAGCGGTACGACGTGAAGCCGGGCTTCTCCGCGGGCGGCTGGAACGGCCGGATCGGAGAGAACTACTGCGCCGTCAGGGGCCGGCGCTATCCGGACAGGCGCGCCATGACCAGGGACATGGAGCGTGAGGTGACCCGTGCGCACGCCTGCGGGCCCTTCGTGGAGATCGTCACGCCGCTTGAGCATGCGAACAAGGTGCTCGACAACCCGACGGTGCAGCACGCCTTCAGGCTCGCGGTGATGGCGAGCCTCAGGGAGTCACCGTGCCCGATCGGCTCGTCGCACAACGCGATCGCCGCGTTCTCCATGCGGCATGGCTTCCACGGGCTGCCGCCGGTGCAGGAGACGGCGTGGGCGGCGGAACCGGGCGGTCCGGCAGTCCCGGTGGTTGACTGGGAGGAGGAGGCCGGGGCCGCCTGAGACCGCGTACAGAGCGGCCACGGACTCCGGCAGACACCGAAGATCACAGAAAGGAAGGATGAAAAATGACAGAGAAAGAGATCAGGACGAATCAGGAGCACGCTCGGGCGGAAGCCCGCGTGACCACGCCCGCGGGGAAACCGGACGCCGCCCCCGGGGAGCCCCAGCGGAGCCCGGGCGGGGAAACCGGGAAGGCCGCCGGGGTTTCGGAGGAGCGTGCGGAGAGGCCCGGGCCGAAGCTTGTCTGCGCAAACCCGCTCGACCCGTTCGGGCAGAGCTTTCACGAGCCGGTGCCGCTCTCCGAGGAGGAGGCGATGCTTGCGGCCGCCCGGCTCGGCTTCACCCACTTCATTGACATCCCCGAGGGCGAGACAATGGTGAACGTGCTCTGGAAAAAAAAGACGGCCTGGAAGCTCTGCGGCATCTACCTGATCATCCACCGGTCGGGC
>NZ_JAUNSF010000134.1 GCF_030539355.1 Sutterella sp. | reverse complement strand
ATTGATCACGGGGTCGCCGCTGAATCTCATGTGGCAGCACACGTAGGTGTCGTTGGGTTTCCTGTGCCAGCCGGGAAGAACGGGGACGAGCAGCCCGGCCTTCAGCTCGGCAAGCACCGTGCTGATGGAGACGTCGAGGCTGATCGCCTGTCCTGAGAGCAGCAGATCGCGGCAGGTGATGGTGTCTGCGTAGACGAGATTCGGTCCGTCAGGGAGAAAGAAGGTCCTGTCCCCGTTCCTGAGCCGCCGGGAGAAGCTGCGGTTCTCGGGATTGCGGATGGCGACGCGGAAGCGCTCAAGCTCCTCGACAGTCTTCGGCAGCCCGTGGCGCTCGCAGAACCGACGGCTTGCAAGCATCAGGAAGGCGTTAGTTCGGATAAAGTCAGCACGCAGTTCCGGGCGCTTGGGATGAAAGCCGAACTGCGCAATCTCAACCTCTCCTTTCATCAAACGGCGGAAGCCGTCATCGCCGAGAAACTCCAGCCGCAGGCCCGGATTGGCGTCCGCGTAGGTGAGAAGCCGTTCGAGCATGGTGTTGCTGCGGACGTTGACGGGCAGGCAGATCCGCACGACGCGCCCGTGTATGAAGTCCCCGGCCGCTTCGGCCCGGAGTGTCTGCACGGCGCGCTCCGCGTCCGCATGGGCCTTCACCATGCGCGCTGCAACCGGCAGAAGCCGCTCAAGATTGCCCGTCAGCCCTGCGGGACGTGTGGAGCGGTCCAGGAGCGTGAGGTCCGTCTCTTCCTCAAAAGCCGCGATGAGCTTGGAGCCCGCGGAGAGACTCAGGTTCATCTGCACGCAGGCCTTTGCGAGCGACTTCGTCCGCTGGCAGGCGAGGATGAGGTTCCAGAATAAAAGCGTGTCTCTCATAGGGCGCTCTGATGGGGTTCGGGATCCTCATCATAGTGCCGTTTGGCCGGATCTGTGATCCGGCCCGGAGCCGCCCGATCAGTAGTTGAGGAAGGGGAAGTGCCTCATCGAGATCAACTGATACTCGCCGTCGACCTGCAGCGCGAGGAGCGCCTGGTTGACGGAATCGATGAGGGGTTCGTCGGTCTTTCGCGCCGCGATGCGCGCTTCGTTCAGTTCCGGCGACTGCTCCGTGAGGAAGCCGCCGATGTAGAAGCTCTCGCCCGCGGGGTCCTTGAGGAGCGCGAACCCGGAGAGTCCGTCGACGAGGATCATGTCGACCTGCCCCATGATGAGGGCGTTCTTGAGTTCCTCGTAGGTCGTGTAGAGCTTTATCTTCGCGCCGATCGTGGCGTAGTCGCGCTCAAGGGCCTTGGCCTGGTTCGAGTCGCGCTGCGCGCCGTAGGTGAGGTCCTTCGGCTGCGCCGCTCTCGCCTCCTTCGTGCGGGCGATGAAGAAGGGGCGCGAACGGTAGTAGACGTTCGAGAAGACCATGTCGCGGCGCCGCTCCTCGGTCTCGCCCAAACCCGCGACGAGCAGGTCCACCGAGCGGCTGTTGAGCGCCGGGATGAGTTCGTCGAACTTCATCGGACGGATCCTGCAGACAGGGTTCATGCGCTTGCAGAGCGCGAGCGAGATGTCGATGTCAAAGCCCGAGAGGCCGTTCGAGGTGCGGAAGACGAAGGGCGGGTAGTTCGCCTCGACGCCGATGGTGAGGAGCACACCTTCGGTGCGCACGGGATTTGCCTTGCTGAGCGTCACCTGACGCACGCCGACCGTGACAGCCGTGATCACGCCGAGCAGTGCGCATGTGAGTGCGATATACCGGAATTTCTTCATGTTGTTGCCTCCTTGTGTTCTGTGCGGAGGTTCTTCTTTAAGAGGGAGTTTGAAGAAAGCTAGTGGTTAAAGGTTGGTGGAAGTGGTTTCAGTCCGGGTAGGCGACCCATCGGTCGCCCTCGAGCCGCACCCAGGAGCGGCCGCCGTAGGAGAGCACCTGTGCGCCGCTGTTCTCCGCGACGGGCCAGGTGAGGGGGAGGTCCTTCACGAGGTCCGCCGCGGGCGTGCAGCCCTCGGACCAGGGCGAGCACGTGACGGCGCGCTTCAGGAGCTCGGCCACGGCAAGGTAGCTGACGGGTTCCCTGACGACGATCTGCCCGGAGGGGCGGGCCGCGTCGGGAAGCCCGAAGAATTTGACAAGAACGGGCACGCGCGTGATGCGCGGGCTCGGAATTTCACGCAGGCTCGCCATCTGCACCTTGTCGCCGCGGACGGCGGCGCCGTGCTCTGGCACGACCACGAGCATCACCCGGCGGCCGCTCTGCTCGATCTCGCCCATCACGCGGTCGAGGTCGTTGAGCATGGTCTTCGCGCGGGTGTCGAAGGCGAGCGACCGGGTGGTGCCGGGCGCCCGGTTGCCGTCGTGAAGCGCAATGAAGTTGAAGAAGGCCGCGCCGGGAGCGTCGGGCCGGGCGGCGCGGGCCGCCTCGCGGTTCCTCATCCAGGCGCGCAGCACGTCGGCGGTGCGGTAGATCATCGAGCCGTCGAAGGCCTCGAGGTTGGCTCTCCAGCCGTCCTGCGACGTGAGCGCGGGCGTGAGGCCGGCGCGGTCTCGGAGCGCCTGCAGGTACCCGTCGAACTCGCCGTTGTGGTCCATGTAGAGCTCGGGCGTGAAGCCCGCGCGCTCAAGCTGCCCCATCACCTCGCAGGCGGGAGCCCGGCCCTTGTAGAGCGCCTCGTGCGAGGGCTGGCCGCATGCGCCGCGCAGGAGTCTCAGCGTCGCCGGGCCCGAGTAGGCCGTCGCGGAACTGAAGTTCTCGAAGCGCACGTCAAAGCGTCGGAAGAGCGGGTGCTCCGCGAGGTTCGTCGCCTCGAGGTCGTCGAAGGAGAGCGAGCAGATGTTGAGGATCGCGATGTCGAAGTCGCGCGCGGCCCCCTGCTCGGGGAAGGCGACGCGGCGGTCCTTTTCGGAATTCCAGAAGGCCTCGAGCCAGCGCGAGATCGCGGCGTCGTTCGCGGGCTCGGTCTGTGCGGGGAGCGGCCCGGAGGCAGCAGGTGCAGCAGCGGCAGCAGGTGCGGCGGCGGGCGCGGCAGCCGATGCGGCCGTCTGCGGCGCGGTCGCCTGCGTGACCTCGGGCTCGGGCGCGAGGATGCGGTCGACGAAGCCCTTCGGGTCGGGAAGCGAGAAGAGCACCAGCCCCAGGATCGTGAAGGTGGTCCAGCGGATCCACTCGCTCGAGATGAACCAGGCGACGACGGCGACGAAGGCGACGACGAGGAAGGTCGGGTCGATCGCGTTCATCACGAGCTCGAGCAGGTACTCGGGGCGGAAATTGAGCAGGTTCTCGAAGTTCTCGACGATCGCCCTCGGGCCCGGGAGCCAGCTCTCGTGCCAGGCGAGCGAGAAGCCGCAGCCGAGCGCGGCGAGGTTACGCACGATGCGCAGCGCCCGGCGCTCGAGCGGCAGCAGCACGAGCGCGAGGAGCGCCGCGTTCCAGAGCGGCTTGAAATTGAGGTAGCCGAGCCAGACGAGCGCGAACTTGCCGAGGAAGTAGAGGTTCCAGATGCCGGCGCCGCGCGGGAGGGCCGCTTTGCGTTCAGTCATCACGCATGGTCCTCCTTGTCGAGCGCCGCCTCGAGCGAGCGCACGTGCCGGATGCGCCGCCGGCCGGTGAGGATCCACCGGAGCCTGCGGCCGATCGCCGGGAGCCTCGGGGCGAGCAGGGCGCCCAGGGGAATGAAGACGAGGGCGCAGAGCGCCACGAGCGACCAGAGATCATTGAGGGATGGGGAACGCAGCATCGGGGGCCTCCTCTCACTTCACGCGCACGGGCATCACGGGGTTCGGGGAGAGGCGCACCTCGCGGCGGGGCGCGCTCTGAACAAGCGCACCGCGCGTGGGTTCCGCGGACGGCCGGAAGTACCCTCCGTAGACATTCCTTGACGGCCTGTGGCCGAGCATGAACTCACGGCACCGTCCGAGAAGCTTGATCACATCGCGGTCGTCGAACGCCGCCCGGTAGGAGTTGAAGAGGTGCGCGGGATCGAGCAGGAACGCGCGCCTCATGGAGAGCTCGACGAAGGACGGGTGGCAGCCGGCGAGGAACACCGCGCCCCGGTTGCCGAGAACCGTGCCGATGTCGCCCGAGCGCTGCGGGGCGAACTGCTGCATCGCCTCCTCGGCCGAGAGCCCGTGGACGGGCTCGAGCACGATGAGGGTGCCGTGGGCGTACTGGCGGTCCATCGGGACGGTCACGGCGCGCTCGGTGAGCGAGAGGAACGTCTCGTTGTCGAGCAGTCCCTGGCGCGAGACCACGTCGGTCGAGCCGATCAAGGCCTCGAAGTCAGAGGGCGGGTCATGCGGGAACACCACGCCGTGGAGGCTCTGCAGCATCACGCGGATGTGTCCGGGCCGGGAACCGGCCTCGAAGACGATGTTCGCGCCCGCGGAGAGCAGCACCGCCTCGCTCGACGCTCTGAGCGGCGAGCCCGTGACGGTGACGGCGATCTTGAGGTGACGGCCGCGGCGGCGCCGGAGATCCGTGATCATGCGCCCGACGGTTCTCACGTCCGCGTGACCGGTCACGTTGAAGACAAGGGTCGAGGACGCACGCTCGAGGCCGGTGCGGAAGACCTCTTCATTGGTCTCGAGCGCGACGAATCTCTGGAGAAACTCCGCCTCGGTCTTCAGAGCGGGCGAGGCGGAGTAGACCGTCTCGCTCGAGCCCGTCGCGGCGGGACCCTCCGCGGTCTCGGGGGCGGCAAGATGGCCGTTCTCGCCGGTGAGTTTCGTCACCGTGTCCGCGGCGCTCCAGCCGCCCGCGCGCCAGAAGCGGGTGCGGATGGCGAGGCCGGCGGGGCCGGCGGCCACGCGCGCGAGGCCGCTCACCGGGGTCGTGAGTCGCTCGATGCGGCTCGCGAGCTCGTCGGTGTCGCCTCCGGCGAAGGAGACGAGCACCGGCGCGCCGGACTCGCGGGCGGCGGCCTCGATGCGGCCGAGGCACTCGTCAAGGGCCTCGGTTCTCATCGCGAGCGCCCCCTCGGAGGAGAGGAGGAGCGCCGTGTAGGTCGCGGGGCTGCCGATCAGCGCGCGGATGGAGCGCGAAGCCTCGTAGAGCGCGCGCGGCGTGCCGCGCAGGCTCTTTTCGACGACCGACCATCTGTACGGGAAGTCGTCGAGCGGCCGTCCGTCCGCAGCGCGCTCGATCTCGGCGCGCTCGGGCGTCTCGAGCACGACGGACGGGGGCGAATCGTCCGTGCGGTGCTCGCCGGCTGGGCCGCCGTCAAGGATCATGGCAAGCGCGTCCGAGAGACGCTCGCAGAGCACGACCGAGACCGTCCCCGGCATGATGGTGCGCAGGGGTTCGGAGAGGCCGGCGATGCCGAGCGTTACGGGCGGGAGAAGCTTGCGTTCGGTCATGCACGCTCCTCGTCCGCGGGCTCGGTCTCGTCGTCCGGGCCCGTCTCGATGCGGTTGCGACCGTTGCGCTTGGCGCGGTAGAGCGCCTCGTCGGCCTCATGGATCATCTGCACGATCGTGCGGCCGTCGCCCGCCTGGGTCACGGGGGCGACGCCGATCGAGACGGTGAGCGGCACCGCGGCCTCCTTCTCTGACTCCGCGAGCCCGCTCTCGCGCGAGATCGTGCGCACGGCTCTGAGCAGCCGCTCGCTCGTGCGGGCGAGCATCTCGTCGTCGGTGCCCGTGCAGATCACGCAGAATTCCTCGCCGCCGTAACGGAAGACCTCGTCCTTCGTGGAGATCGAGCGGTCAAGCACGCTGGCGAGCGTGCGCAGCACGCGGTCGCCTAAGATGTGGCCGCGCGTGTCGTTGAGGCTCTTGAAGAGGTCGATGTCGATCATCAGTATGCCGAGGCCGGGCGGGACGTCGGTCGTGCGGCTGATGAAGTCATTGAGCGCCCTGCGGTTCGCGATGCCCGTGAGCGCGTCCTGGTTCGAGGTGGTGAGGAGCTCACGGTAGTTCGCGAAGAGCTCCCGCGAGCGGGCCTCCTCGTCGGTGAGCTTCTCGAAGAGCATCCACACCCACTGCACGACCTCGTTGATCTCGCGCAGCGACGAGCGGATGTTCCGCTCGGGCGTGCGGTTCGTGCCGCGGAAGTCCTGGATCGCGCGCGTGACGCGGTGCAGCGGCTTGACGAGCGCGACGAAGCCGAGGATGAGCACCGTGATCATGATCGCCACGGCGCCGATGAAGAGGATGAAGATCGGCCGGGCCTGCTGCGCGATGTCGCTGATGATGTCGACCTCCTTCAGGAGATCCTCGGTCTCGAGGACGATGAAGGACTGCGAGAGCCGCGCCGTCGCGTCGTTCATCTCTCCGACGCGCCTGAGGAAGCTCGCGTCCGCGCTGGTGAGGTGCGAGAGCTCGGTCTTGATGCGGCGGTAGCTCTTCGTGAACTCCCGGCAGGCATGGCTGTTAGCCTGGGTGGCGTGCGCACCCTTCGGATCGCAGAGCGGGTAGACCGCGCGGTAGATCTCGTCCGTTCGTCCCTCAAGCGCGAGCTCGTCGGACTCGGCGAGGAGCACGCGGTCGCTTTCGGTCATCACGTCGGGGAAGTCCTGCGTTGCGGAGCCCGAGAGGTGATAGGCCATCAGGCCGAAGCCGTGGAAGAATTTCCACTGCATGTAGACGCTGTCGCGCAGATCGGAGAGCTTCTGACGCTCGTCCCAGGCGGCCTGGACTT
>NZ_JAUNSF010000133.1 GCF_030539355.1 Sutterella sp. | reverse complement strand
AAGGACCTGCTCACCTTCATATCCGTTTTTTGTGTGATTGCGCCGCAGGGACTAGCATCCTTAAATTGGATTCCGGTCTGACGCCTCCCTCAGCGGCCGGCTCGCCCACTTCCACCTCCGTCATTCTCCATGCTCACACAGCGTCCGACACCCGCCTTTCTCTCCCAGGAGGCCGCGCGCAGACTTCCGCGCTACGCGCTTCTCCTGCTCCTCGCCGCCTTCATTCTGAGCGGCCTCGCGTCGCAGGACCTCTGGACGCTCAGGGACGCGGAGACCTTCGGCATTGCGCTCGAGATGGTGCGCGGAGGCGCCGCCGAGTGGCTCATGCCGCAGATTGCGGGCGAGTGGGTGACCAGTACGGGACCGCTTCCCGCGTGGATCGCCGCGGTATTCATGAAGTGCTTCTCGGGCCTCGCGGGCGACGTGGGCGCTTACCGCCTCACGAGCCTCCTCTGGTTCGCCATCTCCACCGCGGCCATCTGGTACGGATCCTGGCGGCTTGCCCGCCGGCAGGAGGCCCAGCCCGTCGTCTTCGCCTTCGGCGGCGAGGCGGCGCCGAAGCACTACGGCCGCGCCGTCGCCGACTGCGCCGTCCTCTTCTTCGTGGCCACCTTCGGCATCCTCGCGCGCCAGCACGAGCCCGTGCCCGGAACGGTGCTTCTCTCGCTCGCCGCGGTGAACCTCTTCGGGCTCGCCATGACGCTGCGCCGCCCCTGCGCCGGCGCCTTCGTCACGGGCGTCACCGCCGGCCTCACCGCCCTCACGACCTCGGTTCTCCCGGGTCTCGTGATGCTCGGCGCCGCGGTGACCATCCATGCCTTCGCGCGCACCTTCCCCTCGAGCCGCGACCGCCGCATCCTCTGCGTGCTCGCGGGCGCCGTTCTTCCCGCCGCGCTCTGGGCCGGTCTCATCGCGCTCGCAGCCCCCGAGGCCGGACTCGCCTGGCTGCGCGAATGGGCGGTCGGCCAGGCGCAGCTCCTCAATCTCGCCGACGTTCCCGCCATCCTCTGGATGAGCCGCACGACGCTCTGGTTCCTTCTGCCCGCGTGGCCGCTCGCGCTCTGGGCGCTCTACAGCTGGCGCCGCCAGCTTGACCGCACGCACATCCTCGTGCCCGCGACGCTCGTGATCGCCTCCGCCGTGGGCGGGCTCTTCACGACCCAGACGGGCGCCGAGCCGGTGCTCCTCGTCTGCGTGCCGGGGCTCTCGCTGCTCGCCGCATTCGGCCTCACCACGCTGCGCCGCGACCGCGAGAACCTGCTCGACTGGTTCGCCATCTCGATCTTCAGCGTGACCTTGATCGCGCTCTGGCTCTACTGGATCGCCGCGGGCCTTGACTTCCCGCCCAAGATGGCCCGTTCGATCGAGATGCTCTCGCCCACGTTCGACCCCGAGTTCGGGTTCGGCCCCTTCATGGCGATCGTCTCGGGTCTGCTCTGGATCGTCTTCGTCGCCTGGCGCCTCACGCACCGTCCGGTCGTCATCTGGCGCGGCCCCTGGCTCGCCGCGGCCGGCATGACCGCCACCGCGGTCACCTTCCTCGGTCTCTGGCACCCGGCCGTCGACCTCACCCGCTCCTACGCGCCGATCGCGCGCGAGGCGGCACTCGAGGCCCGTGACCTCACCGGGAACCCGGACCCGCTCGTGAACGGCGACGGCCTCCCCGGCGGCGTCCGCGCGCTCTTCGCCTACTACGGCCCCGTGCACTTCACCAGCGGCAGCGAGACCTCCTCGCTCAAACTCGTGCGCGTCAACCGCAGCTTCATCCCTGCCGAGGCGGTGACGGCCGCGCTCGCCCGTCCTCACACCGACGAAACCTTCTACCTCGTAACCAACTCCGGCCACTGACCAGACAGATGACCACCCCGACTCATCTCGCCCCGCCCGACATCTCGCTGCGGGCGATGCTCCGCCTCGCCGGTCCGATCTTCATCGCGAACATCGCCATCATCGGCAGCGGCACGATCGACACCATCATGGGCGGCCAGCTCGGCCGCGAGCACCTCGCCGCCATCGCGCTCGGCATCTCCGCGACCATCTCGGTCCTGATGGGCCTCGTCGGCATCCTGCAGGGCCTCTCGCCCGTCGCCGGCCACCACTTCGGCGCGCGCAAGTTCGGCGACATCGGCATCGACGCCGGACAGAGCCTCTGGCTCGTGCTCTGCTTCTCGATGATCGGCGTCCCGCTGCTGATGGCCACCGACTTCTGGATAGAGCTGGGCGGCGCCTCGGGCGAGGTTGCGCGCATGGCGAGCCAGTACATGTTCTGGACCGCGCTCGCGCTTCCCGGCTCCATGGCCGCGCGCGTCTACATCTCGCTCAACGCCGCGGTCTCGCGCCCGCGCGTGACGATGTACGTCTCGCTCGCGATGCTCGCCCTCAAGGTGCCCTTGAACGCCGTCTTCATGTACGGTTTCCTCGGCTGCCCCGCCATGGGCGGCGCGGGCGCCGGCGTCTCGTTCTTCGTCCTCACCTACCTCTCGCTCATCGCGTACTGGGTGATCTGGCGCCGCGACCCCTACTACCGCGCGATGCACGCGCCGGGCTTCGTCATGCCCGAGGCGAAGCGCCTCTGGAACCTGCTGAAGATCGGCGTGCCGATGGGGCTCTGCACCTTCTTCGAGGTCTCGAGCTTCACGCTGATGGCGATCTTCGTCTCGCGCCTCGGCCCGACCATCATCTCCGCGCACCAGATCGTCGCGAACCTGACGAGCATGTGCTACATGATCCCGCTCTCGATCGGCATCGCGACCTCGGTGCTCATCTCGCAGTCCCTCGGCGCCCGCTGGCCCGGCGTCGCGTACGCGTGCCTCAAGCGCACGCTGCGCGTGATGGTGACGATCGCCGTCATCGTCTCGGTTGCGCTCTACCTCTTCCGCGACGCCGTCGTCTGGCTCTACACGGGCGAGGCGCAGGTGCATGACCTCGCCACGGCGCTCCTGCTCTTCGGCTGCCTCTACCACGTCTTCGACGCGCTGCAGTCGGTCTCCGGCTTTGCGCTCCGCGGCTACCGCGTCACCTTCGCCCCGATGATCATCTTCGGCGTGATGCTCTGGGGCGTCGGCCTCGGTCTCGGCTATCAGTTCGCCTTCGGCGCCGAGTGGGCGGGCGGCCCCTACGGCGTCTACGGCTTCTGGGGCTCGACCTCCGTGGGTCTCCTCCTCACGGGCGTCTCGCTCACGGCGATGGCGATCTGGGTCGGCCGCCAGTTCGCGAAGGACGACCGCCACACACCCGAGGAAATCGCCTCGGCCTCGGGTCTCAAGCTCTGAGCGCCTGACGCCTCCCCCGGAAGGAGGACCTTGACCTCCGCCGCAATACGCAGCCGCCGGGTTCCGGCGGCTGTGTTATTTTGATCTGCCCGACAGAACAAGAACCGCCTCACCCTCAAAGGGAGGCTCAAGAGACCCCATGTCCACAATCCTCTTTCCCTCGCCGATCTTCGGCCCCGTTCACTCGCGCCGCCTCGGCATCTCGCTCGGCATCAACCTGCTGCCCTCGGACGGCAAGGTCTGCTCCTTCGACTGCATCTACTGCGAGTGCGGCCTCAACATGAGCCACCGCCCGCACCTGAGGATGCCCGCGCGCCAGGAGGTCCGCGAGAAGCTCGAGGAGAAGCTCACCGAGATGGCCGCCCAGGACCTCAAGCCCGACGCGATCACCTTCGCCGGCAACGGCGAGCCCACGGGGCACCCGGAGTTCGCCGGGATCGTCGACGACGTGCTTGCGCTCCGCGACCGCTTCTGCCCGAAGGCGAACGTCTGCGTGCTCTGCAACGCCTTCTACATCCTCAAACCCGCGGTCTTCGAGGCTCTGAAGCGCGTCGACCGTCCGCTCCTCAAGCTCGACACGGTGAACCCCGACTACATCCGCCTCGTCGACCGCCCGCAGGGCCGCTACGACCTCGACGCGATCATCGAGCGCATGAAGGAGTTCAACGGGCGCTGCGCCATCCAGACCATGTTTCTCACGGGCACGTGGCAGGGCACGAACGTCGACAACACCGGCGACGAGTACGTCGAACCCTGGCTCGAGACGCTCAAGGCGATCAACCCCGAGCTCGTCACGATCTACACGATCGACCGCGAGACCCCGGACAAGTCGCTCGCCAAGGCTTCGCGCGAGAAGCTCGATCAAATCGGCGAACGCGTCCGCGCGCTCGGCTTCGAGTGCACCGTGAGCTACTGATCGCCGTCCGTCAGTTCATCGATTTCTGAAAAAAGCAGGGCCCCGCATTTCCACGGGGCCCTGAGCTTTTATAGGGGGATCAGAACGGCTTACTGGGCGTTCGTGTAGCGATGCTCACGGAGCGCGGCGACGCGGTCCTCGATCGAGGGGTGCGTGGCGAAGAGCGAGCCGATGCCGCCCGAGATGCCGAAGCCCTTGACGGCGCCGGGGAGCTCGTTCGGGGTGATGCCGCCCAGGCGCTGCAGCGCGCGGATCATCGGGGTCGTGGAACCCATGATGTCAGCGGCGCCCGCGTCGGCGTGGTACTCACGGTAGCGGCTGAACCAGGCGACGACGATCGAGGCGAGGAAGCCGAGGCAGATGTCGAGGACCATGCTCGTGACGTAGTAGCCGACGCCCGGGGCATCCTCCTCGTTGCGCAGGATCTGGCGGTCGACGACCCAGCCGATCACGCGCGAGAAGAAGACGACGAAGGTGTTCATGACGCCCTGCAGGAGGGTCATCGTGACCATGTCGCCGTTCTTGACGTGGGAGAGCTCGTGGGCGAGAACGGCCTCGACCTCCTCCTTGTTCATGAGGTTGAGCAGACCCGTGGAGACCGCGACGAGCGAGCTCGAACGCGAGGCGCCGGTCGCGAAGGCGTTGGGCTCGCCCTCGTAGATGCCGACCTCGGGCATCGGCAGGCCGGCCTTCTGGGACTCGCTGCGGATCACGTCAACGAGATAGCGCTCGACGGCGCCGTTGGGGTTGTTCGTGTCGATCATCTGCAGGCCCATGGACATCTTCGCCATGGACTTCGACATGAAGAGCGAGATGAGGGAGCCAGCGAAGCCCACCACCATCGAGAAGACGAAGAGGGCTCCGAGATTGAGCGAGCTGCCGCTCATCGTCCCGAAGTCGATGCCGAACACCATCGAGATCACGGTGAGGCACACCGAGAGCATGATGAACACGGCGAGATTCATGAGAATCAGCAGGCCGATGCGCTTTAACATGGCTGTTTTTTTCCTTGTATGAGGTCTGGTGACTGTTCCGGCAGGATCCCCTCTGGGAGAGGATGGCCGGCGAGGGAGCGGAGGACCGGGTCTGATGCCGGCGGCTTCTTTTTCCGCCCGCGTCAGACAATTTTACGATCACGCAAATTGGCGCCTCCCCCTGAGGGGAGGCCTGTTTGTAACAAATGGGCGGTATGTGTCGCTGCTGACTCACCCGCGGCGGGTGTCCTCGATGCGGCGCGGCGAGAAGCTGTCCCAGGCGCCGCAGCCGAGGCAGTGCCAGGAGAAGGACGAGGCGAGGAAGCCGCAGCGCTTGCACTGGTGGCGCGACCACTTGCGGGCGTTGCGCTCAAGAAGGCCGGCGACGAGCTTCGTCATCTCGTCCTCGGGGTTGCCCTTCAGGCGCATCTGCATCATAGCCATGTAGGCCGAGAGGCTCGGGTGCTTCTCGAGCATCTCGCGGGCGAGTTTCTCGGCGGCGGGAACGCCCTTCCAGCCGGCGATGCGGCTCAAGGCCACCTCGAGCACGTCGGCCGTGCCCACCTTCTCGGTGAGCTCGAGGAGCAGGTCCACGGCGCCGGCCTGGTTGCCCGCGGCGGCCATCGCATCGGCGAGGTGCCCGAGCACGAGCGGCGCGTAGTCCGGCGTCTTCTCGATCACGTCCTTCCACCAGCGGACGGCCTCCTCGCCCGCGCCCTCGGCGACCGCGACCTTGGCGATCGTCATCGGCACGCGCGGAGTGGCGTCGCGGTAGCGCAGGAGCGGCTCAACGAGGAGCCTCGCCTCCTCGACCTTCTTCATGCGCAGCGCAATGTCGATGCGCTCGCAGTAGAAGTGCGCGATCTCGTTGGCGTGGTTCTCCCCGGCCTGGGTCTCAAGGAGCCTCGCCGTCTCGGTGGCGGCGGCCCATTCATGTTCGGTGACGTAGATCTTGAGAAGTTCCCTCAGCGCATGCAGGTGCTCGGAGGGGACGTTCGAGAGCTTGCGGTAGGCGGCCTCGGCGCGGTCGAAGAACCCGGCGCAGAGGAAGTCGCGCGCGAGCTCCTTCAGCGCGAGCGCGCGCTCCTCGTCCGAGAGGTCCGCGCGGTTGTAGAGGTGACGGTGAAGGCGGACTGCTCGCTCGAACTCGCCGCGGCTCCTCATCAGATTGCCGAGCACGCGCTCGAGCTCCGTGAGCTCGGGGTCCACGCGCACGACCTCGATGAAGGCGTCGATCGCCTTGTCGGGCGCGCCGTCAAGAAGAAGCGCGAGTCCGCGCGAGCAGACCTCGGGAACCTTCGCGGCGCCGCCCCGCTGCCGCTGATCCCATCCCCGGCACCACCAGCCGGCGAAGAAGAGGATCGGAACGAACAGCAGATACCAGTAATCTAATTCCATGGCGGACCAGGATCGGTGTAAGGGCGTCATCTGCCTGTCAGACACGCAATATCGGACGATTTGCGCGTGCAGAAGACGGAATTTTGCAATTTTACAGCGACAAGGGGATATCACAAAATCCTGCCGCTCCCTCCCCTCGGACCGACAGACGAAAAAAAA
>NZ_JAUNSF010000016.1 GCF_030539355.1 Sutterella sp. | reverse complement strand
AGCCGAGAGACTTTGCTAACTAATACTTAACGAATTTAGAAAACACTACACTAGAGGACGCCTACGCGCTCCTCACCTTCCGTGCGGAACCGCAGCCCGTGCACTTCGACGCGCCGGCCGCGGAGAAGTCGGCCGAGGGCGCGGCCGCGCCGTCCGACCGCCCGATCGTCTCCGCGCACGGCATCCGCCGCGTTTTCGGGAACTTCGTCGCCGTCGATGACACGACCTTTGACGTCAAGCCCGGCGAGATCTTCGGCATCCTCGGCCCCAACGGCGCCGGGAAGACCACGACCTTCCGCATGCTCTGCTCGCTCCTGCCCGCGAGCGCGGGCCGGATCGAGGTCGCGGGCTACGACCTCGCGCACGCGAAGAACGACGCGCGCGGCGTCGTGGGCTACGTCGCGCAGAAGTTCTCGCTCTACGGGCGCCTCTCGGTCGCGGAGAACCTGCGCTTCTTCGGGCGCAGCTACGGTCTGCGCGGCGAAGCGCTCGGGAGCAGGATCGACGAGCTCCTCGAGGAGTTCAGCCTTGAGGACAAGGCGGACTTCGACGCGGGTTCGCTCTCGCTCGGCGCCCAGCGCGACCTCTCGATCGCCTGCGGCCTCATTCACCACCCGAAGATCCTCTTCCTCGACGAGGCGACCTCGGGCGCCGACCTCTCGGCGCGCCGCGCGCTCTGGCGCCGCATCGTCACGCTCGCCGAGACCGGGGCGGCGGTCGTCGTCACGACGCACTTCATGGAGGAGGCCGAGTACTGCGACCGCTTCCTCATCCAGGACGCCGGCCGCATCATCGCCATCGGCACTCCGGAGGAGATCCGCCGGCAGGCCGCGGGCAATGACGTCGCCGATCCGAGCTCGCTCTCGATCGAGTCGGTCTTCACAAGAATCGTTGACGCGGGCCGCAAGGCTTCCCAAGGAGCCTAAAAATGACAGGACTTCTGCGCTTCAGCTGGAAAAGATTTCTCGCTCAGCTCACCAAGGAATTCGAGCTCTTCAGCCGTGACCGCTCCTACCTCGGCATCGGCCTGGGGCTGCCGATCATGATGCTCCTGATCTTCGGCTACGGCATGTCGATGGACGTGAAGGACGTCCCCGTGTCGGTCGTCACCGAGGAGCACACGCCGGCCGCGGTCGCGCTCGAGCAGCGCTTCGCCGCGAACGGCTTCATCGTGGGCAACCGCGCCGAGGGCGGCGCCGCCGAGGCGGAGAGCCTCTTCACGCGCCGCGAGGCGGAGGCCATCGTGCGCATCCCCGCGGGGTTCGCCGAGGACGTCGCCGCGGGCCGCGGCGAGGTGGGTCTCACGCTCTACGGCGTCGACAGCAACACCGCGCAGATGATCCGCAGCTACGTGAACGCCGTGGTCGCGAAGGCCCTCGCGGATCCGCGTCTCGCCGCCTCGTCGGCGGTCAGCTCGGGGGAGACCCCCGTCGTCACCGTTTCGCAGCGCCTCTGGTTCAACGAGGCATCGAACTCGACCTGGTACCTCGTGCCCGGACTCCTCGTGATCGTCACCTCGGTCTCGGGGTCCTTCCTCGGGAGCCTCGTCATCGCGCGCGAATGGGAGCGCGGCACGCTCACGGCGCTCTATGCGACGCCCGCCGCGTCGCTAGAGATCCTGCTCTCGAAGCTCATCCCCTGCGCGGGCATCGCGCTCGCGGGCTTCATGCTCTGCCTCGGGCTCGCGCTTCTGCTCTTCGAAGTGCCGCTGCGCGGCGACCCGTTCTGGCTCCTTGCGACCGCGGTGCTCTATTCCGTCGCCACAGCCTCGCTCGGCCTCTTCATCTCCGCGACTGTGAAGAGCCAGTTCCTCGCGACCGAGTGCGCCATCATGGCGAGCTTCATGCCGACGATGATGCTCTCCGGGTTCCTCTTTGATCTCCGCAGCGTCCCCGTCGTGATCGAGTGGATCGGCAAGTGCTTCCCGCCCTCCTATGCGATCGAGTCGCTCAAGATCTGCTTCCTCTCGGGCGGGGCGGAACACATCCTCGCGACGAACTGCGCGCTCATGCTCGGCTGGACGGCCGTGCTCCTCATCGCGGCGCTCCGCAAGCTCTCCAAGACGCCCGTGCGCTACGTCCCGGCTCCGGCGAATGCAAGGGAGAACTGACCATGTCGATCCTCAGAAATTTCATCAGCGGCGTGCGAGATTCCATTAACCGCATCGCAGCCATCATCGCCAAGGAATTCGTCTCCACCGTCAAGGACAAGGGCTCGCGCGCCATCCTCGTCGTCCCGGTGCTGCTGCAGAGCGCGCTCTTCGGCTACGGCGCGACCTTCAACCTCGACCGCGTGCCCTGGGCGCTCTTCAACGAGGGCTCGAGCGCACTGACTAGCGAGTTCGTGCGGCGCATCGAGAACGCCCCCGGGTTCGAGCTCAAGGTGAACGCCCGCTCGCAGACCGAGTTCCGCGACGCGATCAACGACTCCAAGGCCCTGATCGGCATCTGGCTGCCGCGCGACTTTGCCGACTCGGGCGAGGCGTTCCTCGCCGTCGACGCGCGAAACTCCACGACCGCCGGCATCGCCGCGGGCTACGTCTCCTCGATCGTCGAGAAGCTCAACGCCTCGAGGGGCACCCAGGCCGCGGTGCGCGTGATCGACCGGCAGCGCTTCAACGAGAACGGGCTCACGCGCTACGCGATCATGCCGGGCCTCATCCTCGCGCTCTCGCTCATTCAGGTTCTGCTCCTCGCCGGCCTCACCGTCTCGCGCGAGCGCGAGGACGGCACGTTCGACATGATGCTGATGACCCCGGCGAACTCGATCGAGATTCTCATCGGCAAGGCCGTGATCCCGACGATCATCGCCTGCATGCAGGGCTTCCTCATCTTCTGCGTGGGCGTCTTCTGGTTCGAGCTCCCCTTCACGGGCTCGCCCCTTGCGCTCGGCATCCTCATCGCCGGCTTCGCGGTCTCGTTCGTCGGCCTCGGACTCGCCGTCTCGGCGGTCGCGGGCAACATCCAGCAGGCGATCGTGATGATCATCTTCCTCATGCTGCCGGTGATCATTCTCTCGGGTCTGTTCACCTCGACGCTCGCCATGCCCTGGTGGATGCAGGAGCTCTCCAAGATCAACCCGCTGCGCTATGCGATCATTGCGCTCCGTATGATCTACTTCGAGGGCTGCGGGCTGCTCGAGACCCTCCACCTCTTCTGGCCGACAGCCGCCACCGCCACGGTGACGCTCGGCGTCGCCTCCTGGCTCTTCCGCCACCGCGTCACCTGATGCCCCTGGCGCACCTGACAGGAATCTGACAACACTTCACCGGAGAACATCAATGGCCAGAAAAAGCGAACAGCGCCGGCAGGCGATCCTTGACGCCACGCTCGACGAATTCGAGTCGAAGGGCTTCTCGGAGGCGCGCATCGAGGACATCGCGAAGCGCGCGGGCGTCGCCAAGGGCACCGTCTACAACTACTTCGAGAGCAAGGAGGCGCTCCTCATGGGGCTCGCCGACGAGATCGGCGTGCTGATGCACGGCAATCTCGTGAAGCTCACGGACGCCGGCAGCCTCAGCTTCCGCGAGCGGGTCGAGCAGCTCACGGCCCCGGTGCTCGAGGGCGAGGGCCGCGGACGGCTCGCCCGGATCCTCCGCGTCGTCTGGTCCGAGGGGCTGCACCGCCCTGCGCTCACGCGCCCCATCTTCGAGAAGTTCTTCGTGCCGATCTTCTCCCAGGGGGGCCTGATGACGAACTTCGTCGGCGAGGCAGACCTGCCGCCCGTGATCAAGCGGTATCCGTTCCTGCTTGCCGCGCCGCTGATCCAGGGCATCCTCTGGCAGACCCTGATCGGCGAGATGGCCCCGCTCGACCTCAATGCGGTCTACCGCGAATACCTCGACTTCGTGCTCGGACCGAAGGCGGCCGGGGACGGAACCGCCCCGGAGGAGGGGGCGGATCAGTGATCCGCCCGCCCGGGGCCTCGTGGAAAATCAGCCGCGAAAGCGGCTGATTTTTTTGGTCAGCGGTCACCGGACCATTGGACTGACCGTCTTTGGTACATCGGCCTTCAGGGCCAACGGTGAATGTACCTTCCCATGTACCCAAAAACGCATGCTGCACGCGTTTTTGAGGGCCTTTCCGGACTTTACGCCGGCGTCAGGAAAATACAACCTTTTGATAAAAAAGAAAATCCCCGGCAGCTTGACCTGTCAGGGATGAGACTTTGGTGCCCCTTGTCTGACTCGAACAGACGACCTACCGCTTACAAGGCGGTTGCTCTACCAACTGAGCTAAAGAGGCGCCGAAAAAAGAAATCGAATTATACCGATACCGGCGTCACTTGATGCGCATCGGGCGGCGGATCACGGGCTCCTTGCCGGTGGCGCGCGCGACGAGCTCGGGAGGCGTCGGGCGGGTCTGGAAGGACGCGCCCTCGTCGACCTCGTTCACCGGGGCGACGTGCACGATGCGGCAGACCGGCACCACGACCTCCATCGGATCGGGATCGTCGCCGAAGCGCGCCTCGAAGCGCAGCAGATCGTCGTCGAGCACCTGGTTGCGCACGGCCTCGCCGTCCAGGTCGAAGATGATCATGCCTTCCTGCACGAACTCCTGCGGGACGACGCAGCCCGCGTCAACCTCCACCCACACGTAGGGGCGGAAGCCGTTCTCATAGCAGTATTCGAGCACCGTGCTGATGCAGCGCGCGCGAAGATTCTTGAGGTTGTCCATGAGGGTCAGTGCCTGGGATTCTTAAAGGGGTGGGCGCCCCATAGGAGCGCCGCTCCGGAAATGCCGGCGCCCGCGCGGGAAATGCGCGGGCGGCGCGGCGGGGATCCGGATTACTTGCGCATCGAGCGTTCCTGCGCCGTCATCGAGTCGATGAACGACTGACGGGCGTAGAGACGCTGCGAGTAGATCTCGAGCTTCGAAGCGGTGGCCGAGAACTGGACGCCCCAGCTCTCGAGACGCCAGAGGATCGGAGCGAGGATCACGTCAAGCATGCCGAAGTCGTCGGAGAGCAGGAACTTCGTGTCGCCGACGCGCATCGAGAGGATGTCGAGGCTCTCGCGCAGACGGCGCTGGGCGAGCTTGCGGCGCTCCTCGGAGGCCTTCGGGTTCTGCAGCACGCGGACCTGCGGGAAGAGCTCGCACTCGAGCACGTGCATGAAGAGACGCGTGCGGGCGCGGCCGACCGGATCGGCGGGCATGAGCTGCGGATGCGGGAAACGCTCGTCGATGTACTCGTTCACGACGAAGACGTTGTAGAGCAGCAGATCACGTTCCACGAGCACCGGGAGCTCACCGTAGGGGCTCATGCGGATGACCGCGAGGTCCTCCTGATTCTGACCGAGACCCTCGGGGTCGACGGTCTTGATTTCGAACTCGCATCCCTTTTCGTAGAGAAGGATGCGGCTCATATGGGAGAACGGGCAGGTCGGGCCCGAGTAGAGATACATCATATGAACTTGCCTGCTGTCAGAAAACTTCAACCGCACTCAAACGCACGGGAACAGTCCCTCCCTCCGAGGAGGTAGCCCCTGGAGGGAACGGGCGGACGATTGTACCCAAAACCGACCCTGTAACACATCCTGTCGCACATCGTTTTCCCTCCGAATCACCTGCGGGAGAAGGGAAAAGGATTTTGTAACAGAATGTACAGTGACAGATCCTGACGTGGATAACCGGCCTTCTCAGGCCGGGTTCTCCTGTGGCACGAATTCAATCGTGAGGTCCGGGAAGGCCTCCGAGAGCCGGCGGCCGAGCGCCTGGATGCCGAACTGCTCGGTGGCGGTGTGGCCGGCGGCGAGGTACGGAATCCCGAGCTCCACGGCCTCGAAGGTCGTGTGCTCGCGGATCTCGCCCGAGAGGTAGAGGTCGCAGCCGAGCGCGGCCGCCTCGCCGATCCAGTCCTGCGCGGCGCCCGAGCACCAGCCGACGCGGGCGACGGTCTTCCCCGCGTCGCCCACGAGAAGCGGCGCGCGACCGAGCGCCTCCGTGACCCTGGCCGCGAACGCGTCGGCGCGCATGGGCCCCGAGAGGATGCTCCCGGTGTGGAGCAGCCCGTACTCGCCCGTGCGGCTCTCGATCGAGAGCCCGAGCACGCGGGCGAGCTCGGCGTTGTTGCCGACCTCCGCGTGCGCGTCGAGCGGCAGGTGATAGGCGATCAGGTTCATCTCCGACTCGATCAGGGTCCTCACGCGGCGGCCCTTCACGCCCGTGATCCGCGCGTCCTCCCCGCGCCAGAACCAGCCGTGGTGGACGAGAACGGCGTCGGCGCGCCGCTCGCGGGCGGCCTCGATCAGGCCGAGCGACGCGGAGACGCCGAGAACGATGCGATTCACTTCGCCGCGTCCCTCAACCTGAAGCCCGTTCGGGGCATAATCCTTAAATTCGCCCGGGACGAGCAGTTCGTCAAGATATGCAATCAGGTCCCTTGTTTTCATTCTGTTTTTTCTCCCTTCCGGAATATCCGTCCCTCACATGACCTCCCCCGCTGAAAAGCCGCACCTCGCCCGGAAACTCTGGCTGCTCTTCTCGCAGGCAGTGACCGTGGGCTGCGCGGGAGCGCTCGTCTGGAAGCTCTTCGCGCCCGCGATTCCCGCCCAGGATCCCCTGGCCGAGCATCTCACGATTCTCTCCGCCCAGAATGACTTCAGCAGCGCCGTCGAGCGCGCGGCGCCCTCGGTGGTGAACATCTTCACCCGCAAGCAGGTCACCGCCCGCCGCGCCGAGGAGATCGGCGTCGACTGGAACGGCGACCCGGAGGTGCACATGAAGGCGCTCGGCAGCGGCGTCATCGTCTCGGGACGCGGGGACATCCTGACAAATTACCACGTCGTGGACGGTTTCCCGAACATCTTCGTCGCCCTTGCCGACGGCCGCACGTTCGAGGCGCGCCTGCGCGGATGGGACGTCGAGACGGATCTCGCGCTCCTCGAGGTGAAGGCGAAGAACCTGCCCGCGATCGAGATCGCGGACTCGACCGAGCTCAAGGTCGGACAGACCGTGCTCGCGATCGGCAACCCCTTCGACGTGGGTCAGACCGTCACGAGCGGCATCATCTCCGCGCTCGGCCGTCACGGGTTCGGCCTCAACAACTACGAGGACTTCATCCAGACCGACGCGGCGATCAACCAGGGCAACTCCGGCGGCGCGCTCGTCAATCTCGAGGGCGAGCTCATCGGCATCAACAGCGCGATCTTCTCGCCCGACCGCTCGGAAGGGTTCGTCGGCATCGGCTTCGCCATCCCGAGCTCGATCATCACCGCGGTGCTGCCGGGCCTCATGTCCGAGAAGCAGATTGAGCGCGGCTACCTCGGTTTCGTGCCGCGCCAGCTCTCTCAGGAGCTCGCCCAGGACCTGAGCCTCCGAGTGAGCTCGGGCGTCCTCGTCAAGCAGGTGATCCCCGAGTCGCCGGCGGCGAAGGCCGACATCCGCAGCTTCGACGTGATCCTCGAGGTGGACGGCAAGCCCGTCTCCCGCGCCAACCGGCTGCTGCAGACCATCGCCCGCATCAAGCCGGGCGCCGCGGTGAACGTGAAGATCCTGCGCGGCGAGCGCGTTCTCACGAAGCGCCTCATCGCGAGCGCGCGCCCGCAGGGCGCGCTCGAGAAGGAGGCGCTCATTCCGCCGCAGTACGAGGAATGACCCGGACCTCCGCTTCCCGGCTGCCGTGAGGCAGTCACGAAAAAGGCGCTCCGCTTTTCTCCAGCGTGAGCGCCTTTCTGCTTCATGGGGAGCCGACGGGGATCAGCCCTCGTCCTCCTCCTCCTGACGTCCCTGCATCTCCTCGACCTCCTCGTCGGAGCGGCCGAAGGCCTGCACGCACCAGATGCCGACCTGGTAGAGGATCACGAGCGGCAGCGCGAGCAGGATCTGCGAGAGCGCGTCGGGCGGCGTGAAGATGGCGGCGATCACGAAGGCGCCGACGATCACGTAGGGACGGGCCTTCTTCAACTTCGAGCAGCTCGCGAAGCCGACGCGGTTCAGAACCACCACGAAGATCGGCACCTCGAAGGTCATGCCGAAGGCGAGGAACATCGTCAGCACGAAGCTGAAGTACGAGTCGATGTCCGGCGCGAAGTTCACCGAGTCGGGCGAGAAGCCGGCGATGAACTGGAAGACCATGCGGAAGACGATGAAGTAGCAGTACGCCATGCCGACCGCGAACATCACGATCGACGAGATGAGCACGGGGAGCGCGAGGCGCTTTTCGCTCCTGTAGAGCGCCGGGGCGATGTAGGCCCAGGCCTGGTAGAGCACGATCGGCAGCGCAATCAGGAACGCCACGAAGAGCGTGACCTTGAGCGGCACGAAGAACGGCGCCACGACGCCCGTCGCGAGGAGCTTCGCGCCCTGCGGGAGCGCGACCATGAGCGGCTGCGACAGGAAGTCGAAGATCTGCTTCATGAAGGGCGAGAGGCAGGCGAACACCACCACGATCGCGATCACCGACTTCATCAGTCGGTTGCGCAGCTCAATGAGGTGCGAGACGAGCGGCTGCTCGTTGGCAGGATCGTCAGGCGCCTCAAGCGCGGGCTTCTGATCAGTCATCTCGGGATGTCCTTCTTAACGGTAAATGCGGGTGCGCACGCTGCGGGCGCGGGGCGAGAAGCCGCGGCGGCGGCCGACGGTGCCGCCCATCTGCGTGTCGCGCATGCCGAGCTCGCGGCGCAGACGCTCGATCTCGCGGGCGAGGTCATCGACCGAGGGACCGGAGTGGTAGCGTTTCTCGAAGGTCTTCGGCTGGCTCCAGGCGTAGGCGGGCGTCATGATCTCGTCGTCCGTGTTCGCGTCGCCCCAGCCGTAGACCTCGGCGATGTCCTGCGAGGTAGCGGCGCCGCCCGAGGCCTCGGCGGGCGTGCCCGCCTCGTTCTTCACCTCGTTGAAGGCGCTCTCGGCCTCCTTGCCGGCCGCGTCGGCCGCATCCGCGGCGGAGCGCACGGACGTCTCGATTCCGCTCGCCTCCTTCTCGACGCTCGACTTGAAGTCCTGAACGGCGTTCTTCGCCTCGTCCTGAATGCGCTTCAGCTCGGAGAGCTCGGTCTCCCGGTCAATGTCGCTCTTCACCTGGGCGACGAACCGCTGGGCCTTGCCCACCCATTCGCCGGTCTTGCGCGCAACGACCGGGAGCCTCTCGGGCCCGAGGACGACGAGCGCGACGACACCGACGATCATCATCTCGCTGAAACCGAAATCAAACATGGCGTCTCTTCACTGCAAAAGGCCGCGGTCAGCTTCGAGGCTGCCGCGGTCCGGGGGCGGCACCGCGCACACCGGGACAGCGTCCCGTCTTCCTTCCCGGAAGGGGACTCTTCCCCGGTGTCTTGCGGCCGGTGCCGTTTTTCCCGGATCCCGCTTCACGCAGGGCTCCGGGCGTCCGAAGGATCAGGCCTTGGTCTGTTCCTTGGCTTCGACGTCGATCGCCTCGTCCTTCTTGGCAGCGGCGGGCTGCTGCGGGATCTCCTTGGCGGCGGTCTTCTCGGCGGGGGCCTCGTCACCCTCGCGCATGCCTTCCTTGAAGCCCTTGATGGCGCCGCCGAGATCCTTGCCCATGTTCTTGAGCTTGCCCGTGCCGAACACGAGAACGACGATGGCGAGAACGATCAGCCAGTGCCAGACGGAAAGTGAACCCATTTTGTACTCCGTAAATATCAGAATTCGTTGCGTTTCCACGGGCGGGGTCCGCCGAGGACGTGGATGTGCAGGTGAGGAACTTCCTGACCGCCGTCGCGGCCGGTGTTGATGACCACCCGGAAGCCGTTTTCGCAGCCCTGCTCGCGGGCGAGCCTGCGCGTCAGGCCGAGCATTTTACCCAAAAGCGGCTCATCCTCAGGCTGAGCATGGTCAAGAGAAGTGATGTGCTTCTTCGGGATGATCAGAAAATGAACCGGCGCCTGGGGATGGAGATCCTTGAAGGCGACGACCTCATCGTCCTCATAGACCTTGTTCGAGGGAATCTCACCCTCGGCGATCTTGCAGAAAATGCAGTCCGACATTTTGGTTCCTGAGAGACCCGGAGGGCGGGGACGTCCGGGCTGGTGGTTTGTTGTTCGTCCGGTGTTCCCGAAGGAACCCCGGACAGCAATATTGTCTGAGATTATGCCTGCGGTCAACCTGTCCGTTGGTCAAGGTTGACTTTCCCGAGGCGCTCTCAGCTCCTGATGCGCTCGACGTCGGCGCCGAGCGCGCGGAGCTTCTCCTCCATGCGCTCGTAGCCGCGGTCAAGATGGTAGAGGCGGTCGACGGTGCTCTCGCCCTGCGCGGCGAGCGCCGCGATGACGAGCGAGGCGGAGGCGCGCAGGTCGGTCGCCATGACGGACGCCCCCTCGAGCTCCTCGACGCCGCTCACGACGGCCGTGTTGCCGTTGATGCGGATGTGCGCGCCCATGCGCTCGAGCTCGGGCACGTGCATGAAGCGGTTCTCGAAGATCGTCTCGGTGATCTCGGAGACGCCGTCGGCGACGGCGGCGATCGCCATGAACTGAGCCTGCATGTCGGTGGGGAACCCCGGGTGCGGCACCGTGCGGATCTTCACCGCCTTCGGGCGCCCGGTCATGCGCAGGCGCATCCAGTCCTCGCCGGTCACGACCTCTGCGCCCATTTCACGCAGCTTCATCGTGACGGCCTCGAGGTCGTGCGGCACGCACCCGGTGACGATGACGTCGCCCTGCGTGACGGCGGCCGCGCAGAGGTAGCTCCCCACCTCGATGCGGTCGGCGACGATCGCATGCTCGGCGCCGTGGAGCGATTCGACCCCCTCGATCTCGATCGTGGGGCTTCCGGCGCCCGTGATGCGCGCGCCCATGCGGCTGAGGCACTCGGCGAGGTCGACGACCTCGGGCTCGCGCGCGGCGTTCTCAATGATCGTCTTCCCCTCGGCGAGGACGGCCGCCATCATCAGGTTCTCGGTGCCCGTCACGGTCACCATGTCCGTGAAGATGCGCGCACCCTTGAGGCGCCCCGCGGTCGCGTCCACGTAGCCATGGTCGATCTCGACCGTCGCGCCGAGCGCCCGCAGGCCCTTGATGTGCTGATCCACGGGCCTCGCACCGATGGCGCACCCGCCCGGCAGACTCACGCGGGCCGAGCCGAAGCGCGCCACGAGCGGGCAGAGCGTCAGGATCGAGGCGCGCATCGTCTTCACGAACTCGTACGGGGCGACGGTGCTCGTGAGCGCGCCCGCGTTGAGGACGACGGCATCGCCCTCGCGCACGACCTTTACGCCCATGCCCTCGAGGAGCTTGAGCATCGTGCGCACGTCGGCGAGGTCGGGAACGTTGGTGAGCCTGAGGTCCTGCGCCGTGAGCAGCGACGCGCACAGGATCGGGAGCGCCGCGTTCTTCGCGCCGCTCGCGCGGATTTCGCCGACCAGACGCCGGCCGCCGCGGATCTTGAGCTTCTGCATTGTGTCTCCGTGGGGGAGTTTTTTCTTCTTCGAGGGTGCGAACTTTACCGCATGCATGCCGGGCCTGCGCTTAAATATCGCGGGCCCGGGATCCGGGAGAGACGGTCAGGACGCCGCGAGAATCTCGGTGACGCCGTAGAGACGGGCGAGCGTCACGAGGTCCGACGGGAGCCCCCGGATCTCATAGTCGCGCCCGAGCGCCTTCGCGCGGCGGCGCGCCGAGAGGAGCGCCGAGAGCGCCGCGCTGTCGGCGCGCTTCACGTTCGAGAGGTCGCACGAGAGGTCGCCCGCGTCGATCGCCTTGAGAAGCGAGGCCTTGAAGGCGACCGCGTTCTCGAAGTTCAGGACTTCTTCGGTGACCTTCACTTCTTCGCCCCGTCCTGCTTCATCGACTCGGCGAGCTGCTCACCCTTCTCGTTGAAGAGGCGGATCAAGCCGTCAATGCCGTCCTGCGAGAGGACGCTCGAGAACTGCGAGCGGTAGTTCTCGACCATCCAGATGCCCTCGATGTTCACGTCGACGATCTTCCACGTGCCGGTCTTGGCCTTGTAGATGCGGTAGTCGAGCGAGATGGGCTGCTCGGAGCCCGAGGTGAGGAGCGTGCGGATCACCATCTCGGGCTTGACGTCCTTGACGCGCGTGGGCCTGAGCTCACACTTCTGGTCCTTCACGGCGGAGAGCCCGCCCGCGTAGACGCGCATGAGCAGAAGCTCGAAGCCGTCCTGGAGCTGCTGGCGCTGCTCCTTCGTCGCCTGGCGCCACTTCGGGCCCACGGTCATGCGGGTCATCATCGTGAAGTCGGTGGCCGGCATGATCACGTCGTCGACGAGCTTGCGCAGGCTCTCGATGTCGCCCGAGCGGAGCGAGTCGCTCGCGCGGATGCGCTCGAGCACGGCGTTCGAGAGATCCACGACGAAGGCGAACGGGTCGCCCTTGTCGTCATAGGGGAGATCGGCCGCGAGGGCGATCCCGGGGAAGGCGGCGAGGGCGGGGATCGCGGAGAGTCCCGCAAGAAGCGTTCTGCGCTGCATGGTCATCTGTCCTAAAAAAGAAAAAATCATTCCTCTTCGTCATCGAACTGGAGCGGCGTGAGCGTCTCGAGCTCCTCCTCGGAGGAGACCTCGGCGCCGTCACGCACCGCGCGCTCGCGCATCGCGAGGTACGCGTCGCGGATCGCGGCGTAATCGTCCACGGTCTGGGCGCGGATCGACTCGAGCGAGAGCAGACGCGCACGGGCGTCGATGCCCTCGGCGGCCAGGATGGGAACCGACCAGTACCAGTCCTCGTCCCACATGATGTAGGTGAGCGGATCGGTGCCCCAGCTCACGGGGTAGCGCGTCCAGTCGCGGGTGGTCGTGGGGCCGAGGAACGGGAGCACGAGGTAGGAGCCCTGGCCCACGCCCCAGACGGCGAGCGTCTGGCCGAAGTCCTCGGGCGCGTCCTCGAGGCCGATGTGGCTCGCCACGTCAAAGAGACCGGCGATGCCGAGCGTTGAGTTGACGAGGAAGCGGAAGACGCTTCTCACGCCGCGCTCGACCTTGCCCTGGAGGAGGTTGTTCACCGCGCTCCCCGGGGTGTCGAGGTTGTCGAAGAAGTTCGACACGCCCGTCTGGACGAACTCAGGCGTCCAGTCGACGTAGAACTCCGACACGGGCTTCACGATGGCGCGGTCGAGCGTGTCGTTGAACGCCCAGACGTTGCGGTTGAAGGATTCATACGGGTCCGCGGGGTTCTCGCCCGCGTTGGGCGGGACCTGCGCGCAGCCCGAGAGGAGCGCCGCCGAGAGGGCGACAGTCAGTGCGAGCTTTTTCATTTTCCGCCGTCCTCCGCCTTGGAATACAGGAACTGGCTGATCAGGTTCTCGAGCACCACCGCGCTCTGCGTGCGGCTGATGCGGGAGCCCTCGGCGAGGTTCGCGTCATCCGCGCCCGCCTCGATGCCGACGTACTGTTCACCCAGGAGACCCGAGGTGAGGATCTTCGCCGAGCTGTCCTCGGGGAAGGGGTAGCGGGCATCCATGTCCATCGTCACGCGGGCCTGGAAGGTCTGCGGATCGAAGACCACGGAGCGGACGCGGCCGACCACGACGCCGGCGCTCTTGACGGCGGCGCGGGGCTTCAAGCCGCCGATATTGTCAAAATCCGCCGTGACGGCGTACGTGCTGTGGCCGAAGGAGAAGCTGCCGAGGTTGGCCGACTGCAGCGCCATGAAGAGCGCGGCGCAGAAGCCGAGCACGAGGAAGAGTCCGACGGCGATTTCTAAGGAGCGATTGTTCTGCATTTTTTGTTTGAGCCTCAGTCTTGAATTGTGAGCGGTATCAGACCGTGGTGAACATCCAGGCCGTCATCATGAAGTCGAGGCCGAGAACGAGAAGAGAGGAGACGACGACCGTGGTGGTCGTGGCGTGCGCGACGCCGTCAGGGGTCGGCCGCGAGGCGTAGCCCTGGTAGAGCGCGATGAGCGTGACGGCGACGCCGAAGACGACGCTCTTCACGAAGCCGTTCACGATGTCGTGCTGCACGTCGACGGCTGCCTGCATCTGGCTCCAGAAGGCGCCGCTGTCGGTGCCGATCAGGCCCACGCCCACGATCCACGCGCCGATGATGCCGACCGCGGAGAAGATGAGCGCGAGGATCGGCATCGAGATGAAGCCGCCGATGAAGCGCGGCGCGAGCACGCGCCGGAAGGGATCGACGCCCATCATCTCCATGGCGGCGAGCTGCTCGCCCGAGCGCATGAGACCGATCTCGGCGGTGAGCGCCGTGCCCGCGCGTCCCGCGAAGAGAAGCGCCGTGACGACGGGGCCGAGCTCGCGGACGAGCGAGAGGGCGACGAGGACGCCGAGCGCCTCCTCGGAGCCGTAGCTCACGAGCACGTAGTAGCCCTGCAGGCCGAGCACGAAGCCCACGAAGAGGCCCGAGACGCCGATGATGAGAAGCGAATAGTTGCCGATGAAGTGGATCTGGGCGATGACGTTCCGCACGCCCGAGCCGGCGAGCCTCGAGAGGATCTGCCAGGAGAAGATGCCGAAGCGCCCGACCGAGGCGAAGATGCCGAGGACGAAGCGCCCGAGCTTCGCGAGAAGGTTCGTGATCATTTGCGCACCTCCCCGAGGCCGAGCTCGGTCGCGTAATCGTCGGCGTGGTACTGGAAGCGCACCGGGCCGTCCGGAAGGCCGCCCACGAACTGCTTCACGAAGGGCTCCTCGGAATGGAGCATGTCGTCCGGAGTGCCCTCGGCCGCGACCTTCGCGTCCGAGATCATGTAGACGTAGTCGGCGATGTCGAAGGTCTCGGCGACGTCGTGCGTGACGATGAGCGAGGTGGCGCCGAGCGCGTCATTGAGCTCGCGGATGAGGCGCGCCGTCACGCCCATCGAGATGGGGTCGAGGCCGGCGAAGGGCTCGTCGTAGAGAATGAGCGCAGGGTCGAGCGCGATCGTGCGCGCGAGCGCGACGCGGCGGGCCATGCCGCCCGAGATCTCGGAGGGCATCAGGGACGCGGCGCCGCGCAGGCCCACGGCATTGAGCTTCATGAGCACGAGGTCGCGCACCGTCTCCTCGTCAAGGTCCGTCTGCTCCCGGATCGGGAAGGCGACGTTGTCGAAGACCGAGAGATCGGTGAAGAGCGCGCCGAACTGGAAGAGCATGCCCATGCGGCGGCGGATGCGGTAGAGCGACTTGATGTTCGAGGTGTCGAGCTTCTCGCCGCCGACGCGGATCTCGCCCGCCTCGGGCGTCAGCAGTCCGCCGATGAGCTTGAGCAGCGTCGTCTTTCCCATGCCCGAGCCGCCCATGATCGCGACGACCTTGCCGACGCCGAAGCGCATCGACACGTCATCGAGAATCCGGCGGCGGCCGAACCCGAAGTGAAGGCCCTCGATGGAGAGGTAGTCCTGCATGATTACTTATTCGTCTCCAGAGATCAGGCTCGCGCCGGGCGAAAAACGCACGGGCCGCGAGATGCCGAGTTGCTTGAGTTCCTCATCCGAGGGCTTGACGAGCGAGAGGCCTTCGATCGAGGCCGCGTCGATCGACACGGGACGCCCCCGCGCGGCGTCGATGTAGACCCACTCGGTCGCGCCGACGGCGGTGACGAGCCCTTCGCGCGCGATCGCATAGCGGCGCAGGCTCGTCGGACCGCGGACGCTCTGGATCCACGTGTAGATGTCGAGCGTCTCGCCCGCGAAACACGGACGCAGATATTCTATCCAGTGCTCCCGCGCGACCCACGCGCGGCCCGTGCGTTTCAGATCATCGATTCCCCAGTGCAGCAGCGCGGCATGGTTCGTCGCCGCGAGCTCCATCCAGCGGAGGTACTCGCGGTTGTTGACGTGGCCCTGCACGTCGATGGACTCGGGACCCACAAGGATGGTCTCGTGATAGATACGGGGAGCGGTCATGATTCCTGAATGAAAATTTGCCTTCCGCCGGAGGAGAGGCGTGTCCCGAGGTCAAAAATGCCCGGGGGCTGCATTCCTCCGGGCGCGTTCTTACTCAACGGCGACACTAGATTCGTCTGTGGATTTTACGTCAGTCCGGGGCCCGTCTGAACAGTTGTTCGCCTCAGAACTGCAAAGGCTTGTTGCCAAATCCGCACGGCGGGACGCGGCGCCCCGGGCTCGGCCGATTTTCTGAATTTCCTATAATTTCGAGTCCGAATTTTTTCCCATCCCCCCGCGGCGGGTTTCCAGGGCTCCGAGGAAGGAGCGGCCCGCCGCCAGACCAGGCATCCCCCACGTGACGACAAGCAAGAAGAAGCCGGCCCGCGCCGGCGGCAGAAGTTCCTCCCGCCCGGGCACCTTTGTGCGCGTGCTCAAATGGGTCGTCGCCATCGGCGCCGCGGGCGTCGCCTCGGCGGCGCTCCTCGGCGTCTTCGTCTTCGCGTACATGTATCAGCAGCTCCCGCCGATCGACGCGCTCACGGACTACCGCCCGAAGGTGCCGCTGCGCGTCTGGAGCGCGGACGGGAAGCTGATCGGCGAGTTCGGCGAGGAGCGCCGCGACTTCGTGAAGATCGAGGACGTGCCCGACCACGTGAAGAAGGCGATTCTCGCCGCCGAGGACGACGGCTTCTACGAGCACCCCGGCATCGAGATCACCGGCATCGCGCGCGCCGCGATCACCAATCTGCTCACCGGCCGCCGCGGCCAGGGCGGCTCGACCATCACGATGCAGGTCGCGCGCAACTTCTTCCTCACGACGCAGCGCACCTACACGCGCAAGCTCTACGAGATCGCCATGTCCTTCAAGATCGAGCACGAGCTCTCGAAGGACCGCATTCTCGAGATCTACATGAACCAGATCTACCTCGGCCAGCGCGCCTACGGCTTCGCGAGCGCCGCGAGGACGTACTTCGGCCGCCCGCTCGAGGAGATCTCCGTGGGCGAGGCCGCGACGATCGCGGGCCTGCCCGTCGCTCCCTCGGCCTACAACCCGATCGTCAACCCGTCGCGCGCGACGATGCGCCGCAACTACGTGCTGCGCCGCATGTACGACCTCGGGCACATCGACGAGCTCACCTACCAGACCGAGCGCGCGCAGCCGATGCAGGTCCGCCGCGCCGTCGAGGAGAAGAACACCCCGGTCAACCGCAGCGCCACCGCGGACACGGTGACGGCCAATTACGCCGCCGAGCTCGCCCGCATGCTGATGTACGACATCTTCGGCGACGAGACGTACTCGCGCGGCCTGAACGTCCACACGACGCTGCGCATGGACCGTCAGCTCGCCGCCGTGGAGAGCGTGCGCCGGCAGCTCATCACCTATGACCGCCGCTACGGCTACCGCGGCCCCGAGGCCCAGGTCGAACTCGGGAGCGAATCTGACCGCCCGAAGGCGATCCGCGAGGCGCTCTCGAAGACCGCCTCCTCGCCCTTCATGCTCCCGGCCGTCGTGATCGAGGCGTCGCCCACCAAGATCGTCGCCGCGGTCTCGCCCTCCGAGACCGTCGAGCTCGACAAGGAGAGCCTGAAGTTCGGCAGGAAGAACCTCGCGAAGAAGCCCGCGAAGGACGTGAAGCCCATCCTCCCGGGCTCGGTGATCCGCGTGATGCATCCGCTCACGGGCAAGGACGCGGCGACCACGTGGACGCTCGCGCAGGTCCCGCAGGTCGAGACGGCGTTCGCCGCCGCGAACTTCAACACCGGCGCCGTCGAGGCGCTCGTGGGCGGCTTCGACTTCAACCTCAACATGTTCAACCACGTCACGCAGGCGTGGCGCCAGCCGGGCTCGTCCTTCAAGCCCTTCATCTACTCGGCGGCCCTCGACAAGGGCTTCACGCCCTCGACCATCATCAATGACGCGCCGATCGTGATCGACCCGAAGCTCACGGGCAACAAGGTCTGGGAGCCGAAGAACTACGAGGGTCGCTACGACGGCCCGATGCCGCTCTACCGCGCGCTCGAACTCTCGAAGAACCTCGTCTCGATCCGCATCCTGCAGTCGATCACCCCGGCCTATGCGCAGCAGTACATCCAGCGCTTCGGCTTCCAGGCGAAGGACCATCCGGCCAACCTCCCGATGGCCCTGGGCGCCGGCAGCGTGACCCCGTGGCAGATGCTCGGCGGCTACATGGTCTTCGCCAACGGCGGCTACCGCGTGCAGCCCTATCTCATCGACCGCGTGACGGACTCCAAGGGCGTCACCCTGATGCAGGCGACGAACCGCCAGGCGGGCGATCCCTCGATCCGCGCGATCACCGAGCGCAACGCCTTCGTGATGAACTCGCTCATGCACCGCGTCGCGGTGAACGGCACGGCCCGGCGCGCGACGAGGGAACTGAAGCGCAACGACATCTCCGGCAAGACCGGCACGTCGAACGACTCCCAGGACGCCTGGTTCTGCGGCTACGCGGGCACCACCGTCGCCGTGGGCTGGATGGGCTACGACCAGCCCAAGCCCCTCGGAAGCCGCGAGACGGGCGGCGGCCTCGTGCTGCCGATCTGGATCGACTACATGCGCATCGCCTTGAAGGACGTTCCCGAGACCGCCCGCGTGCAGCCCGAGTCCGTGGTCGAGCGCAACGGCCTCTACTACTACAAGGAGAGCGCGGGCTCGATCGCCGACGATCTCTCGCTCATGCCCGACGCGCGCGCCGCGCGCGACCTCGTGCGCGACCAGATCTTCTGACGCCTGACAGGCCCCCTAATGAAAATGCCCCGTCCGCGACGGGGCATTTTCACATTTTCGCCCGGGCGGTCCGCCGGGGCTTCTCATAAAATTGCGGGAACAGTTTTCAGCGGGCGATCAGCGCATCGACGGCGGCGAAGACCGTCTCCTCGAGCGTGCGCCCGTCACGCGGGTTGATCCAGCCGGCATCGGTCGGGGCGAAGTGCATGCCTCCGAGATGCGAGGCGAACCAGATCTCCTGCATGGGCGTCTGGATGTTCACCACCGCCTGCGCGCCGTCCTCAAGTTCAATCGTGAGCACGTTGCCGCTGCGTGTGCAGTCCGCGTCCTCGTACCTCTCCTCAACAGCGTCCTGAAGTCGGAGCATCTCCGCCTCGGCGCGCTCCAGAAATTCCGTTTCAGTCATCTTCCTCGTGCCAATGAAAAAGTTTCTCTGCGCCGGCCTCGCCGGTATCGCGGCCGTCATGTGCCTCGGCCTCTCGGGCTGCGGCCTGAAGGGGCCGCTCTACATGCCCGATGAACCCGCGCCGGTCTCGGCGCCCCAGCAGACGAGCGGAGCCGGCAATGCACAGTGACGCGTCGAATATTAACCGCCCTGACTCCCTTTCCACGGGAATCGGCTTCCATCGCTCGCCCGAGGGGGAGCTGCTCTGCGAGGACGTGCGCCTCACCGACCTCGCCCGCGAGTTCGGGACGCCGCTCTACGTCTACTCGCGCGCCGCGGTCGCCGAGCGCTTCCGCGCCTACGAGGCCGCCTTCGGCGACACGCCCCACCAGGTCTGCTACGCCGTGAAGGCCTCCTCCACGAAGGGCGTGCTCGAGCTCCTCGCGAGCCTCGGCGCTGGCTTCGACTGCGTCTCCGGGGGCGAGATCCTGCGCGCGCTCGAGGCGGGCGGCGATCCGAAGAAGATTGTCTACTCGGGCGTGGCCAAGGGCGAGACCGACATCGCCTTTGCGCTCAACGCCGGCATCCGCTGCTTCAACATCGAGAGCCCCGCGGAGCTTGACCGCATCAACGCGATCGCCGAGACCCTCGGGCACGTCGCGCACGTCTCGGTGCGCGTCAATCCCAACATCGACGCCCACGTGGACGCGCATGTCGCCACGGGCTTGGGCGACAGCAAGTTCGGCGTCAAGCTCACCGACGTGGTCGCCCTCTACGAGAAGGCCGCGAAGCTCCCCGCTATCGAAATCGAGGGCATCAGCTGCCACATCGGCAGCATGGTCGAGTCGACCGAGCCCTTCATGAAGGCCGTGGACGTGCTCGCCGGGTTCGTGAACGAGCTCGCGCGCCGCGGCATCGTCCTCTCCCACATCGACCTCGGGGGCGGCGCGGGCGTGAAGTACCACCCCGATGACAAGCTCCTCGAGCCCGCCGAGCTCATCCCCGCCCTGGTCGCGCGCGTCGCCGAGAAGGTGGACGTGAAGGGGATCGAGATCTTCGTCGAGCCGGGCCGGTCCCTGATCGCCCAGAGCGCGGTGCTTCTCACCACGGTCGAGTACCTGAAGTCGGGCCTCTTCCTGCGTCGCTTCTGCATCGTCGACGCCTCGATGACCGAGCTCGTGCGCCCGGCCATGTACGGCAGCTACCACTCGATCGAGCCCGTCATTCCGAACACGAAGGCGCAGCGCCAGGTGCTCAACATCGTGGGCGGCGTCTGCGAGTCGACGGACTTCCTCGGCAACGACCGCGATCTCGCGGTCGAGGCGGGCGACCTGCTCGCCATCCGCACGGCCGGCGCCTACGGCGCCTCGATGGCCTCGACCTACAACTCGAGGCCGCTGCCGATGGAGGTGATGGTCGACGGCGCCAACGTGCTCCCGATGCGCCGCCCGCAGACGGCGCTCGACCTCACCCGCGACGAGCTCCCGCTCGGACTCGCGGGCGACACGTCCGCCGCGGCCGAAGGCGCCCGCGCGCTCTTCGGCGAGGCGCTCGAGTTCGCGCGCTCGCGCCGCTGAGCCTCTCTGAAGGAAGACGCAGGGAGCGGTTTCACCACCCCGCGCATTCTTATGTAGAATCAATTAACGCCGGATTCCGGGAATGCCCCGGAATGCGGCGTTTTTTGTGCCCGTCGCAATCGTCTCCCCTTTGGGCGCGCAGGGCTTTTTTGACGGAGGTCCGTTCCATGCATCTCGAAAACACGATCCGCCTTGACTTCAAGGACGTCCTCATCCGCCCGAAGCGCTCCACGCTCACGAGCCGCTCGGCCGTTGACATCACGCGCGAGTTCCACTTCCTGCACTCGCCCGAGCTCTATCACGACATCCCGATCATCGCGGCGAACATGGACACGACGGGCACCTTCGAGATGGCCCGCGCCCTCGGGCGCCACGGGCTCTCGACCGCGCTCTGCAAGCACTACTCGGTCGAGGAGTACGTCGAGTTCTTCTCGTCGCTCGAGAAGAAGTCCGCGGCCTTCTACTCGCTCGGCATCTCGGACGCCGACTGGGAGAAGTTCCTCGCCGTCGAGGCCGCCGCCCCGAAGGGCGCGATCCGCTACCTCTGCATCGACGTCGCCAACGGCTACACCGAGGCCTTCGTCGCCTTCGTGAAGAAGGTCCGCGAGCACTGCCCGGACTATGTCGTCATGGCCGGCAACGTCGTCACCGGTGACATGACCGAGGAGCTCCTCCTCGCGGGCGCCGACATCATCAAGGTGGGCATCGGCCCGGGCTCGGTCTGCACGACCCGCAAGATGACGGGCGTGGGCTACCCGCAGCTCTCCGCGATCATCGAGTGCGCGGACGCCGCGCACGGCCTCGGGGGGCGCATCTGCGCCGACGGCGGCTGCACGGTGCCGGGCGACATCGCCAAGGCCTTCGGCGGCGGCGCCGACTTCGTGATGCTCGGGGGCATGCTCGCCGGCCACGACGAGGCCGCGGGCGAGATCGTCGAGATCGACGGCAAGACCTACAAGCGCTTCTACGGCATGAGCAGCAAGGACGCGATGGACAAGTACGCGGGCGGCGTGGCGAAGTACCGCGCCGCGGAGGGCAAGTCCGTGCTCCTCCCCGCGCGCGGCCCCGTCGAGGACACCGTCCAGGGGATCCTCGGCGGCGTGAGGAGCGCCTGCACCTACGTGGGCGCGCGGAAACTGAAGGAACTCACGATGCGCACGACCTTCGTGCGCACCACGATCCAGACCAACGACATCTACGGCAAGAGCCTCTGAGGCGCCGGGAAATTCCGTCGGTTAACCCGCAACTAAGCCTCAGGACTTACGATAATTGAGGTCCGTACGGCCGCACTCCCGCTCCAAGAGGACTGCGGCCGCTGACCGACTCCCCCTTCCCAGCAGGAACTGATTCACCGTGAGCCTCTTCGATTCCGCCCGCTTCGAGATCTCCGCCGCGAAGCTCTCCGGGCTCCCCACGACGATCGAACCCGAGATCGCGTTCGCCGGGCGTTCGAACGCCGGCAAGTCGACGACGATCAACGTGATCACCCGCAAGACCCGCCTCGCCTTCGCCTCGAAGACGCCGGGCCGCACGCAGCTCATCAACTTCTTCAATCTCTCGCGGAAGACCGCCGACGGCGCCTCGCGCGAGACGGTCGGGCACCTCGTTGACCTCCCGGGCTACGGCTTCGCCAGGGCCAATGAGTCGGTCCGCGGCAGCTGGTCGGATCTCGTGGGCGGCTACATCGCCCACCGCGAGCAGATGACGGGCCTCGTGATCGTGATGGACGCGCGCCGGCCCTTCATGCCGACCGACGAGTGGCTCATTGACTTCATGCGCGGCCGCCCCGAGGTGAAGATGCTCTGGCTCCTGAACAAGGCCGACCAGATAAAGAACATGGAGCGGAGCGTCACGCTCCGGAAGGCGCGCGAGCGCGCCGCGGCCTTCGGGCCCCAGGTCTCCGTGCAGCTTTTCTCGGGCCTCAAGCGCGAGGGCGTCGATCAGCTGATTGAAACGCTCGAAGGATGGCTCCTCCCGCAGGAGAAGCCCACTCAGTCCTCAGAGCCCGAACAGATTTCTCCCGCTCAGGGCGAACAGCCCTGAGCCAACTCAAAGGTAAAAAACCAAAATGCAGACTCTTGGTGCCTATCCGATGGTGCGCATGCGCCGCATGCGTCACGATGACTTCTCCCGCCGCCTGATGCGCGAGAACGTGGTCACCCCGAACGATCTGATCCTCCCCGTCTTCGTGATGGAGGGCACGGCCGCCCGCGAGCCGATCCCGACGATGCCCGGCGTCGACCGCCTGACGATCGACGAGCTCCTCAAGGTCGCCGGCGAGTGCGTCGAGCTCGGCATCCCGATGATCGCGCTTTTTCCCCACATCGAGGACGCGCTGAAGACCCCGGACGGCCGCGAGGCCGCCAACCCCGACGGTCTCATCCCGCGCGCCGTCAAGGCGCTGAAGGCCGCCTACCCGCAGTTGGGCGTCATGTGCGACGTCGCGCTCGACCCCTACACCACGCACGGCCAGGACGGCCTCATTGACGAGACCGGCTACATCCTCAACGACGAGACGATCGAGATGCTCGTAAAGCAGGTGATGGCCCAGGCCAAGGCCGGCGCCGACGTCGTCGCCCCGTCCGACATGATGGACGGCCGCATCGGCGTCATCCGCAAGGCCCTTGAGGACGAGGGTCTCATCCACACGCGCATCATGGCCTACTCGGCCAAGTACGCCTCCTCGTTCTACGGCCCCTTCCGCGACGCGGTGGGCTCCGCCTCGAACCTCGGCAAGTCGAACAAGGCCGTCTACCAGCAGGATCCCGCCAACGGCAACGAGGCGCTCTGGGAAGTGGGTCTCGACCTCGCCGAAGGCGCCGACATGGTCATGGTCAAGCCGGGCGTTCCCTACCTCGACGTGCTCTGGCGCGTGAAGCAGGAGTTCGGTGCCCCGACCTTCGCCTATCACGTCTCGGGCGAGTACGCGATGATCAAATTCGCGGCCGCCGCGGGCGCGATCGACGAGAAGCGCATCACGTTCGAAACGATGGTCTGCTTCAAGCGCGCGGGTGCCGACGGCATCCTCACGTACTGCGCGCTTGACGTGGCGCGCTGGATCCGCGAGGGCTACAGCTACTGATCCCCGGATCCATCAGGGAGCCTCGCCTGAGGCTCCTCCTAGATGCGGCAAGGCCCGTGTTCGACTCCGAACGCGGGCCTTGTGCTTTCCCGGGGATTCAAAGGATCAGAAGCCGTCCTTGAAGCGGCGCAGCTCACGGCCCTCGCGCTTCGTGGGACGCCCTTTCCTGATCGTGACAGAGGGCTCGAAGGCGAGCTTCGCCGCGGCCTTCCTCTCCTCGCGCGCGACGCGGCTTTCGTCCGTTTCGCGGTAGAGCGTTTGCGCGACCGCCGCCGGTCCGCGGGTGTTCGAGAGCGCTTCGACGTAGACCGTGAAGACCTCCTCGCCGCGGTGGATCTCGAGGCGGTCGCCGACCCTCACCTCGCGCGAGGGCTTGGCGCGCTGCCCGCCCACGAGCACGCGGCCGAGTCCCACCTCGTCCTGGGCGAGCGAGCGGGTCTTGAAGAATCGGGCGGCCCAGAGCCACTTGTCGATGCGCATGGAGTCCATGGTGTTTCCTCCTCGGGGGATTCAGGCATCAAAAAAGCCCGCGTTTCCTGTTCAGAAAAGAGCGGGCTTCTTCTTCGAGGCTTCCCGGATCATCCGATCCGGGATTCCGTCAGCTTTGGGTCCGAATTACTCGGCCTTGGCTTCCTCGGCGGGGACTTCCTCGGGGGTGATGGAGCGCTCGACGAGCTCCATGTAGGCCATCGGGGCGTTGTCACCGACGCGGAAGCCCATCTTCAGGATGCGGGTGTAGCCGCCCTGGCGGTTGGCGAAGCGCGGAGCGACGTCGTTGAAGAGCTTGACGACGACGTCACGGTCACGGAGGCGGTTGAAGGCGAGGCGCTTGTTGGCGACGGTCGGCTCCTTGGCGAGCGTGATGAGCGGCTCGACAACGCGGCGGAGTTCCTTCGCCTTCGGCAGCGTCGTGCGGATGGCCTCGTGCGTGATGAGCGAGCAGGCCATGTTGCGGAGCATGGAAAGACGATGGGCGGAGGTGCGGTTGAGCTTGCGATAGCCGTTGCGATGACGCATTTTTAATTCCTTGAATCTTAAAAATTTCACGGTTCCGGACGGAACCGTTCCTGTGCCTTCCCCGTCATCTTCTATCTTCAGCGAGTGAAGCGGTCGGGTGGAGGCGCGAAAGGCGCGATTTTATTCGATCGCGCCTTTCGGTTTCAAGCCCTGGGGCCTGAAAAGTTTGCCTTACATGCGCTCAGGGGTGAGCGTGGCGCCGGCGGGCGGCCAGTTCTCGAGCTTGCTGCCGAGCGTGAGGCCGTGGGCGGCAAGGACTTCCTTGATCTCATTCAAGCTCTTGCGGCCGAGGTTCGGCGTCTTGAGGAGCTCGTTCTCGGTGCGCTGGATGAGGTCACCGATGAAGTAGATGCTCTCGGCCTTCAGGCAGTTGGCGCTGCGGACCGTGAGTTCAAGGTCGTCGACCGGACGCATGAGGATCGGATCGAGCGGCGGCGGATTCATCGTCGTGTCGTCAGCCTTCTGGCTGTCGAGGATCTGATCCGGATGGATCGAACCGAAGACGGCGAGCTGATCCTGGAGGATGCGCACGGACTCGCGGAGGGCCTCCTCCGGACCGATGGCGCCGTTCGTCTCAATCGTGATCTCGAGCTTGTCGAGGTCGGTGCGCTGGGCGACGCGGGCGGCCATCACCTGGTAGGCGACGCGGCGGATCGGCGAGAAGGACGCATCCATGATGATGCGGCCGATGGTGCTCTTCGAGTAGTCGTCGCGGAAGCCGCGGACGTCGCCGGGCTGGTAGCCGCGGCCCTTCTCGATCTTGACCTGCATCTCAAGGCGGCCGCCGGAGAGGTGGGCGATGACGTGCTCGGGGTTGAGCACCGTCACGTCGTGCGGAAGGTCGAAGTCGGCGGCGGTGACGACACCCTCGCCGTCCTTGCGCAGCATGACCGTGACCTCGTCGCGCTTCTCAAGCTTGAAGACGACGCCCTTGAGGTTCAGGAGAATGTCGACCACGTCCTCGAGGACGCCGTCGATCTGGGAGTACTCGTGCACGATGCCCGTGATCTGAGCCTCCGTCGGGGCGAAGCCGACCATGGAGGAGAGCAGGATGCGGCGCAGGGCGTTGCCGAGCGTGTGACCGTAGCCGCGCTCGAACGGTTCGAGCGTGATGACGGCCTTGTTGGGGTTCTGCGGATCAACGTCGACGCCGACGCTGGTGGGCTTCAGGAGAGCGGTATTAGCCATCTCTGTGAGATTCCTTTCTGATTCAATACCCTCGGCTCGTTACACCGATAAGGCTGAGAAGGATGGGAGCCGGTGACGGTCAGCTTCGCGCTGCCCCGGTCTCCCCGAACCTGTGCATTTTAAATGCACGGGGAAGTGTTCCGGTGAATTTCGGAGAACTTCCCTGTGCATCCCGGGGTCTCCCCGGGATGTGAAAACGCGGCCCGCATGAATCGAGCCGCGCTTTCGCCGTGTGTGCATCGATCTTTCGACCCGGAGGACGCCCATCGGATTCCCTTGCGGGAAGGCCTCGGGCGCCCAGGGGATCCTCCCAGATCAGCGGGAGTAGCGTTCGATGATGAGCGCTTCGTTGATTTCCGGGGCGACTTCGTCGCGGGCCGGAAGGGCCTTGAAGGTACCGGTGAACTTCTTGGCATCCACCTCAACCCAAGCCGGGAAGCCGTTCTGCTGCGCGAGGTCGAGAGCCTCGGCGATGCGGACCTGCTTCTGAGCCTTCTCGCGGACGGAGACGACGTCACCGGCGCGGACGGAGTAGGAGGGGATGTTGACCTTGCGGCCGTTCACCTCAATGGCGCCGTGGCTGACGAGCTGGCGGGCTTCCGCGCGCGTCGAGCCGAAGCCCATGCGGTAAACGACGTTGTCAAGGCGGCTCTCAAGGAGCTGGAGGAGCTTTTCGCCGGTGTTGCCGCGCAGGCGGGCAGCCTCAGCGAAATAGCGACGGAACTGTCGCTCGAGAACGCCGTACATGCGCTTGGCCTTCTGCGTTTCACGCATCTGGTTGCCATAGTCGGACATGCGGGCTCCGGAAATCTTGCCGTGCTGGCCCGGCTTGGAGCCGACGTCCTTGACTTTGGACTCAAACGAACGACGGGCGCTCTTCAGATTCAGATCAATGCCTTCGCGACGCGAAAGCTTGAGCTTGGGACCGAGATATCGTGCCATTTAAAAATGCCTCTCTTATCCTGTAGGACTCCCTACATTCAGTCCGGACCGCCTCAGCATGCGGCCATCGGACGCGGGATTCAACAGAATGGAAAATTCTGGAGTGTTAGACGCGGCGGCGCTTGGAGGGACGGACGCCGTTGTGCGGGATCGGGGTCACGTCCTGGATGGAGGTGACGCGGATGCCGAGCGCGTTGAGCGCACGCACGGAAGACTCACGGCCGGGACCGGGGCCCCAGATGCGGACTTCGATGTTCTTCAGACCGTGCTCGAGAGCGACCTTGCCGGCCACGTCCGCGGCAACCTGAGCGGCGAACGGGGTGGACTTGCGCGAGCCCTTGAAGCCCTGCGCACCCGACGACGAGGCAGCGATGGCGTTGCCCTGGCGGTCGGTGATCGTCACGATCGTGTTGTTGAACGAAGCGTGGATGTGAGCGATGCCTTCCGTAACGACCTTGCGGACCTTCTTGCGGCCGCGGGCGTTGGCGGAGGACTTGGAGTTGTTGCCAGCCATAATTAACCTTTCAATTACTTCTTGAGCGTGACGCCAACCTTACGCGGGCCCTTGCGGGTGCGGGCGTTGGTGCGGGTACGCTGACCGCGGCAGGGAAGACCGCGGCGATGACGCATGCCGCGATAGGTGCCGAGGTCGATGAGGCGCTTGATCGAAAGCTGAACCTCACGACGGAGGTCGCCCTCGACGGTGAACTTCGAGACGGCGTCGCGGACGCGCTCGAGCTCAGCGTCGGAGAGGTCCTGGACCTTCTTCGTGCAGGGGATGCCGCAATCGTTGAGAATCTGGCGGGCACGCGCACGGCCGATGCCATAGATGGCGGTCAGACCGATCTCAGCGTGCTGCTGCGGCGGGATATTGATACCGGCGATACGAGCCATTGTGTGTTACCTCTTTAGCCTTGACGCTGCTTGTGACGCGGGTCAGTGCAGATCACTCGAACAACGCCCTTGCGCTTGATGATCTTGCAGTTGCGGCACATTTTCTTAATTGAAGCTCTAACCTTCATTTAATAGTCTCCACAAGCTGATGAGCTTGGAATGTCGATGCCCACACGGCAGAAACGTCGAATATTAATCGACATCTCGGGAACGTGCAACCGAAACGGAGCCCGGGTGTGAAAAATTTGCCCCGTCGTACCGGAAACACGTGTTCGTCCGCAGCGGAGAGGTCTTCATGGAACCTTGTCCGGCTTTCAAGCCGCTCTGCCGCAGACAGCCCAAAGGGCGGCTCGCGCCGCCCTCGGGGTCGGACGGTGCCTCCCGTTTGACGGGGAGGCTCGTCCGCTCCGGAGCCGGTGAAGGCACCGGAGCATCTGGGAAATCACTTCCGGGTGAGACCGCGGAAGCTCGTCTTCCGAAGCAGGTTTTCGTACTGGTGCGACATCATGTACGCCTGGACCTGGCTCATGAAGTCCATCGTGACGACCACGACGATCAGCAGGGAAGTGCCGCCGAAGTAGAACGGGACGTTGAACTTGAGGTTCAGGAATTCAGGCACGAGGCACACGAAAACCAGGTAGGCCGCGCCGCCGAGCGTCAGGCGCAGCAGCACGCGGTCAATGTAGCGCGCCGTCTGGTCACCCGGGCGGATGCCCGGAATGAACGCACCGCTCTTCTTCAGGTTCTCAGCCGTCTCCTTCGGGTTGAAGACCAACGCCGTGTAGAAGTAGGCAAAGAAGATGATCAGCGCTGCGTAGAGCAGCGTGTAGAGCGGCTGCCCGGGCGAGAGCGCGGCCGCGAGATCGCGGATCCAGCGCGTGGAGTCACCCGAGGTGAACCAGCCGGCCAGCGTCGCCGGGAACAGGATCAGGGACGAAGCAAAGATCGGGGGAATGACACCCGACATGTTCATCTTGAGGGGCAGATACGAGCTCTGGCCGCCGTAGATCTTGTTGCCGATCTGGCGCTTGGCGTAATTGACCGTGATGCGGCGCTGACCGCGCTCGACGAAGACCACGAAGGCGGTGACGGCGAGAACGATGACGATCACGAAGATCGCGGCGAGCGGGCTGATGGCGCCGGTCGACACGAGCTGGAAGAGTCCGCTCGCGCCGTTCGGCAGACCGGCCACGATACCGGCGAAGATGATGATCGAGATACCGTTGCCGAGACCACGCTCAGTGATCTGTTCGCCGAGCCACATCAGGAACATCGTCCCGGTGAGGAGCGACACGGTCGTGGTGATGCGGAAGAGGAAGCCGGGGTCGATGACGAGGCCGGGCTGCGTCTCCAGAGCGACGGCGATGCCGAAGCCCTGGAAAAGACCAAGCAGCAGCGTGCCGTAGCGCGTGTACTGCGTGATCTTTCTGCGGCCCTGCTCGCCCTCTTTGCGGATCGCCTCAAGCGACGGCAGGACGTACGACAGCATCTGGAAAATAATCGACGCTGAGATGTACGGCATGATGCCGAGCGCGAAGACGGAGAAGCGCGAGAGGGCGCCACCGGAGAACATGTTGAACAGCCCGAGAATGCCGCCCTGCTGCTGGTTGAACAGCTGCTGGAGCATATCGGGATCGATACCGGGAACCGGCACGTGAGCGCCGATTCGATAAACAACGAGCGCGAGCGCGAGGAAGATCAGGCGACCCTTGAGGTCGCCGTACTTGCTCAGGCCGGACTGTTGCTTGGTGCTGGGGCCCTTCGCCACGTCCTATCCTCTTTCAAGCAGGTTTTGATTCTTACTCAGCGATGGAGCCGCCGGCAGCCTCGATGGCCGCACGGGCGCCCTTCGTGACGCCGAGACCGCGAACCGTCACCTTGCGGGTGATTTCGCCGGAGAGAATCACACGGGCGTTCTGAGCGAGCGTGGAAACGACGCCGGCCTCCTTGAGGACGAGCAGATCGATTTCCTCGACGCCGAGGCGCTCGAGGTCGGAGAGGCGGACCACTTCGACGAACTTGCGGGACAGGGACGTGAAGCCGCGCTTCGGGAGGCGGCGATACATCGGCATCTGGCCGCCTTCGAAACCGACCTTGTGGAAGCCGCCGGCACGCGACTTCTGGCCCTTGTGACCGCGACCCGCGGTCTTGCCCCAACCGCTGCCCACGCCGCGACCGACGCGGTGATGAGCGTGCTTCGAGCCCTCAGCGGGCTGGATGGTGTTCAAACGCATTTTGGGTGCATCCTTTGGATCATTCGACGCGCACGAGGTACGCGACCTTGGTGATCATGCCGCGGACGGCGGGCGTGTCTTCGAGCTCGCGCGTCTGACGGATCTTCTTCAGGCCGAGACCGAGAACGGTGGCGCGGTGATCCGCATCCGTTCCGATCGGGCTCTTCACCAGAGTGACCTTGATGGTCTTCTTTTCGGACATGTCTTGGACTCCGGATTAGCCGAGCAGCTCTTCGACCGTCTTGCCGCGCTTGGCCGCGATTTCAGCGGGGGAGCGCAGGTTTTCGAGGGCGTTGAGCGTCGCACGGACGAGGTTGTACGGGTTGGTCGAGCCATAGGCCTTCGCAACGACGTTGCGGATGCCGACGGCTTCGCAGACGGCGCGCATCGGGCCGCCGGCGATGACGCCGGAGCCTTCCGGGGCCGGCATCATGATCACGCGGGAAGCGCCGTGACGGCCTTCGACGGCGTGATGCAGGGTGCCGCTCTTGAGCGGGACGCGCTTCATCGAGTGACGGGCGCGCTCCATGGCCTTCGAGACGGACTGCGGCACTTCGCGGGACTTGCCCGTGCCCATGCCGATCGAGCCGTCGCCGTCGCCCACGACCGTGAGGGCCGCGAAAGCGAGGATACGGCCGCCCTTGACGACCTTGGTGACGCGGTTGACCGCAATCATCTTTTCACGCAGGCCGTCGTCCTGTTCTTCGACGGCGTTCTTGCCTTGAACCTTAGCCATTGCCAGCACCTCGGTTAGAACTTGAGGCCGGCTTCGCGCGCAGCCTCAGCAAGCGCGGCGACACGGCCGTGGAAACGATAACCCGAACGGTCAAAGGCGCAGGTCTCAATACCGGCGGCCTTGGCCTTCTCGGCGATGCGGGCACCGACGAGCTTGGCAGCGGCGATGTTGCCGCCGCGGCCCGTCTGGCCGGCGAGCTGAGCGCGAACTTCGGGCTCGACCGTGGAGGCCGAGCAGAGGGTACGGCCGTTGTCGGCCGAGATGATGCTCGCGTAGATGTGCAGGTTGGTGCGATGGACCGTCAGGCGATCGACCTTCTGCAGCAGAATGCGGGCGCGCGTGGCGCGGGCGCGACGCAGGCGGCTTTGTTTCTTGTTGATCATCTTCTAACGTCCAGAATTACTTCTTCTTGGTTTCCTTGATCACGACGTGCTCGTCGGCGTAGCGGACACCCTTGCCCTTGTAGGGCTCGGGAGCGCGGTACGCGCGGATTTCGGCGGCAGTCTGACCGACCTTCTGCTTGTCGGCGCCCTTGATGACGATTTCCGTCGGGGTGGGCGTCTCAACCTTGACGCCGGCGGGCATCTGGTGAACGACCGGGTGCGAGAAGCCGAGCGAGAGGTTCAGCTTGTCGCCCTGGGCCTGGGCACGGTAGCCGACGCCGACGAGCGCGAGGCGCTTCTCGAAGCCGGTGGCGCAGCCCTTGACCATGTCGTTCACGAGGGCACGCATCGTGCCGACGTTGGCGTTCGACTCACGGGTCTCGTTCACCTGCTCGAAGTGCAGGTGACCGTCGTCCTCGGTGATCTTGACCAGGGGAAGAATGTGCATCTTGACCTCGCCGACCGGACCCTTGACGGTCACGTTGTCGGCGGCGAGCGTCACCGTGACGCCCTTGGCGATGGCAACGGGGATCTTAGCGATACGACTCATTTCACACTCCTCGGGTTAGGCGACGTAGCAGATAACTTCGCCGCCGACGCCGGCCGCGCGGGCAGCGCGATCGGTCATCACGCCCTTCGGGGTCGAAACGATCGCGATGCCGAGACCGTTCATCACCTGGGGGATGCTGTCGTGGTTCTTGTAGATGCGCAGGCCCGGACGGGACACGCGCTCGAGGCGCTCGATAACGGGGCGGCCGGCATAGTACTTGAGCGTCACGTTGAGCTCAGGCTTGCCGTTGTTGGCCGCGACTTCGTAGTTCTCGATGTAGCCTTCGTCCTTGAGGACCTTGGCGATGGCGACCTTCAGCTTGGAGGAAGGCATAACCACCGCGGCCTTGTCGACCATCTGACCGTTGCGGATGCGGGTCAGCATATCGGCGATCGGATCACTCATACTCATTTCGCAATCTCCTCGCTTACCAGCTGGCCTTCTGGAGGCCGGGGATGTCACCGCGCATGGCGGCGTCACGAATCATTTCACGGCACAGACCGAACTTGCGGAAAGTGCCACGGGGACGGCCCGTGATCGCGCAGCGATTGCGCAGACGGACCGGGCTCGCATTGCGCGGAAGCGCTTCGAGCTGGGCGCGGGCGTCGAGACGTTCATCCATCGAGCGGGTAGCGTCGTTGATGATGGCCTTGAGGGCGGCGCGCTTGGCCGCGAACTTGGCGACCGTGGCGCGGCGCTTGGCTTCGCGGTTAATAAGAGCAAGTTTTGCCATTTTGCGTCAACCTCAGTTGCGGAACGGGAAGGCAAAGCCAGCGAGAAGCGCCTTGGCTTCCTCGTCCGTCTTGGCCGTCGTGGTGATAGAAATATTCATCCCTCGGATCGCGTCGATCTTGTCGTACTCGATTTCCGGGAAGATGATCTGTTCCTTCAGACCGATGTTGTAGTTGCCGCGGCCGTCGAAAGCACGGCCGGACACGCCGCGGAAGTCGCGGACGCGCGGGAAGGCGATGGTGACGAGGCGGTCGAGGAAGTCGTACATGCGCTCGCCGCGGAGGGTCACCATGCAGCCGATCGGCATGTCCTCGCGAATCTTGAAGTTCGCGATGGCCTTGCGGGTGCGGGTGATCTTCGGCTTCTGGCCGGCGATCTTCGTCATGTCGCCGACGGCGAACTCGATGTTCTTCTTGTCGTTCACGGCCTCACCAACACCCATGTTGAGGGTGATCTTGGTAATGCGCGGAACCTGCATGACCGTCTTGTAGCCGAACTTCTTCATGAGTTCGGGGACAATGGTGTCGTGATAAAGGGAGCTGAAACGCGACATGGTCACCCTCATTCGGCCTTGGCACCGACGACGGCGCCGTTGGACTTGAACACGCGAACCTTCTTGCCATCAACTTCCTTGAAGCCGATGCGTTCGCCCTTGCCCGTTTCCGGGTTGACCAGCATGACGTTGGACTGATCGATCGGGAGGGTCTTGTCGACGATGCCGCCCTCGATGCCGAGGGTCGGGTTCGGACGGACGGCCTTCTTCACGACATTGACGCCTTCCACGAGAACGTGGCGGTCGTCAACGCGGGCGAGAACCGTGCCCTTGGTGCCGCGGTCGCGGCCGGCGATGACCACAACCTGGTCGCCTTTACGAATACGCTGCATGTTCTCTCCTCGATTAGATCACTTCAGGCGCGAGCGAAACGATCTTCATGAACTGCTCGGTGCGCAGCTCACGAGTCACCGGCCCGAAGATACGGGTGCCGATCGGCTCGAGCTTGTTGTTGAGGAGAACGGCGGCGTTGCCGTCGAAGGCAATCTTGGAGCCGTCGGGGCGACGAACGCCGTGAGCGGTGCGGACCACAACAGCGTTGTAGACCTCGCCCTTCTTCACACGGCCACGCGGGGCCGCTTCCTTGACGGTCACCTTGATGACGTCGCCGATGTTGGCATAACGGCGCTTGGAGCCGCCCAACACCTTGATACACATCACTGAACGAGCGCCCGTGTTATCGGCGACGTCCAGCCTGCTCTGCATCTGAATCATTGCTGAAAAAATCCCAACTTATTCCGCATACGCGGACAGTATTGGCCCCGTATGGCGGGGATGAGGCCCGATCGCCGCTGAATCCCGTGCAGCCAAGTTCGTGCACGTGCGGCTCTCGGACTAGAGAAATGCATCGCCCGGACACTCACCGAGAAGTGGGATCCGGGCGACGGGGTGCAAATATAGCTGAAGCGTCAGCTGCTTTGCAAGCGAAACGGGGAATTTTTTTTTAAGTTCCCCGCCTCGCCTTGTAGTCCTTGTTAGAGGACGACGGCCTGCTTGAGGACCTTCGTCACCTTCCAGGACTTGGTCTTGGAGATCGGAGCGGTCTCCTGGATCTCGACGAGGTCACCCTCGCCGCATCCGAGCTCGTCATGCGCGTGGTACTTCTTGCTCTTGACGACATACTTGCCGTAGAGCGGGTGCTTGACCTTGCGCTCGACAAGAACGGTGACCGTCTTGTCCATCTTGTTGCTCGTCACCGTACCCTCGAGGGTGCGGGTGAGCGATTCCTTCGTCTGTTCGGTCATTTCGTGGTCGCCTTTTCGGTGAGGATGGTGCGAACGCGAGCGATGTCGCGACGCGTCTGACGCAGCGAAGCCGTGTTCTGCAGCTGCTGGGTAGCCTTCTGCATGCGCAGCTTGAAGTGCGTCTTCAGAAGCTCCTGCAGTTCCTGCTTGAGCGCGGCCACATCCTTGGCACGCAGTTCGGTAGCGTTCATGTCCGTTACTCCTTCAATTACATGCCGACCTGGCGGACAACGAACGTCGTCTTGACGGGCAGCTTGGCGGCGGCGAGAGCGAAGGCCTCGCGGGCGAGCTGCTCCTCAACGCCGTCCATTTCGTACAGGACGCGGCCCGGCTGAACGAGCGCGACCCAGTATTCAGGATTGCCCTTGCCGTTACCCATACGGACTTCGGCAGGCTTCTTCGAAATGGGCTTGTCCGGGAAGATACGGATCCACACACGGCCGCCACGCTTGATGTGGCGGGTGATGGCACGGCGGGCGGCCTCGATCTGGCGGGCCGTGATGCGGCCGCGCTCAAGAGTCTTGAGACCGAACTCACCGAAGGAAACGTTCGCACCGCGCGTGGCCAGACCGTAGTTGCGGCCCTTCTGATCCTTGCGGTACTTGCGACGATTAGGCTGCAGCATCGTTATTCTCCGTCCTTAGCAGCGGGCTTGCGCGGAGCGCCGGCCTGCTTCGTATCGTTGCGACGGCCGTTGTTGCGACGCGCACCGGGCTTGCCGGCACGGTCACCGCGGCGGCCGCGGCGGTCCTCACGGGGCGACTGCGGCTCGGCAGCTTCCTCAGCGCCGAAGTTGTCACCCTTGTAGACCCAAACCTTGACGCCGACAACACCGTACGTCGTGTGAGCTTCGCTCGTGGCGTAGTCGATGTTGGCGCGAAGGGTCTGCAGAGGCACGCGGCCTTCACGGTACCACTCGTCACGGGCGATGTCGGCGCCGTTGAGACGGCCGGACGACTGCACCTTGATGCCGAGGGCGCCGAGGCGCATGGCGTTCTGCATGGCGCGCTTCATGGCGCGGCGGAACATCACGCGCTTCTCGAGCTGCTGCGTGATGCCGTCGGCGATGAGCTGAGCGTCAAGCTCAGGACGGCGGACTTCTTCGATGTTGACGTGCACGGGCACGCCCATCATCTTCTGAACTTCAACCTTCAGGGCTTCGATGTCGGCGCCCTGCTTGCCGATCACGATGCCCGGACGGGCCGTGTAGATCGTGATGCGGGCGTTGTTGGCCGGGCGCTCGATGAGCACACGGGCGACGCTCGCGTTGCGGAGCTTCTTCAGGAGGAAGGCGCGGACCTTCAGGTCCTCCTGGAGCGTGCTCGGATAGTCACGGCCGCTGGCGTACCAGCGCGACGTCCAGTTGCGGTTGACCGGGAGGCGGAAGCCGGTGGGATTAATTTTCTGACCCATGGTAATTCACCTGTTTCTTAGCTTTCGCCGTCACCGACGGTGATGTAGATGTGGCTCGTCTGCTTGTTGATGCGCGTGCCGCGGCCCTTGGCGCGGGCGGCGAAGCGGCGCAGCGTGGCAGCCTTCTCCACATGGATCTTCGTCACAACGAGTTCATCGATGTCGGCGCCGAAGTTGTGCTCGGCATTGGCGATGGCGCTCTCAAGCGCCTTGCGCACGATGCCGGCGGCACGCTTCTGGGTGAACTCCAGAATGGCGAGCGCCTTGTCAACCTTCTGACCACGGATGAGGTCAGCAACGAGGCGACCTTTCTGGGCGGAAAGGCGAACGCCACGAACCTTAGCTGTCGTTTCCATTTACTTACCCACCTTCTTGTCGCCGGCGGCGTGACCCTTGAACGTGCGGGTGTGCGCAAATTCACCGAGCTTGTGGCCGACCATGTTTTCGTTGATGTACACCGGCACATGCTGACGGCCGTTGTGGACGGCGATCGTCAGACCGATGAATTCCGGAAGAATCGTCGAACGGCGCGACCAGGTCTTGAGCGGGCGCTTGTCGCGGCTCGCCTGGGCGGTTTCAACCTTCTTCATGAGGTGCCCGTCAACGAACGGGCCTTTTTTCAAAGAGCGAGACATTCTTCAGGGCTCCTTACTTGCGGTTGCGGCGCTGGATGATCATCGAATCCGTGCGCTTGCTGTTGCGGGTACGATAGCCCTTCGTGAGCTGACCCCACGGCGTGACAGGAGCGCGGCCGGTGCCGGTCTTGCCTTCGCCGCCGCCGTGCGGATGATCGACCGGGTTCATGGCGACGCCACGGACCGTCGGGCGGATACCACGCCAGCGCTTGGCGCCGGCCTTGCCGAGCTCGCGCAGGCTGTTCTCTTCGTTGCCGACCGTGCCGATGGTGGCGCGGCACTCGATGAGGACGCGACGGACTTCACCGGAGCGGAGACGGACCTGGGCGTACTCGCCTTCACGGGCGATCAGCTGACCGAAGGAACCGGCGGCGCGGACGAGCTGGGCACCCTTGCCCGGGAGCAGCTCGATGCAGTGAATCGTCGAACCGACCGGGATGTTGCGCAGCGGAAGCGTGTTGCCGGCCTTGATGGGCGACTCGGGACCGTTGAAGATCTCCTGGCCGACCGTCAGGCCCTTCGGGGCGATGATGTAGCGACGCTCGCCGTCAGCGTAGAGCACGAGGGCGATGTTGGCGGAGCGGTTCGGATCGTATTCGATGCGCTCGACGCGGGCGGGAATGCCGTCCTTGTCACGCTTGAAGTCGATGATACGATAGGCGCGCTTCGCACCGCCGCCCTTGTGACGGCAGGTGATATGACCGTTGTTGTTGCGGCCGTTGATGCGATTCTTCTTCTCAACGAGAGCGGCCCAGGGCTTGCCCTTGTGGAGCTCCTTGTTGACAACCTTGACCGCGTGACGGCGGCCGGGGGAGGTCGGCTTGAGTTTGACGAGAGCCATTACATCACCTCTTGCTCGAACTTGATTTCCTGACCTTCGGCGAGCGTGACATACGCCTTGCGAACGTCATTGCGCTTGCCCATGAAACGGCCGAAGCGCTTCTGCTTGCCCTTGAGGTTGAGCATCTGCACGCTCTTGACCTGCACCTTGAAGAGCAGCTCAACGGCAGCCTTGACCTCCGTCTTCGTCGCGTCCGGGACGACGACGAAAGACCACGTGTTGTTCTTTTCGCCGATCATCGTGCTCTTTTCAGAGACGATCGGGCCGACGAGAACCTTCATCAGACGTTCCTGATTCATGCCAGCATCTCCTCGATCTGAGCAACAGCCGCCTTGGTGGCCACGACCTTGTCAAAGTAGAGAAGGCACAGCGGATCGGCATAGCGGGGCGTAACGACGAGCACATCCTTGAGATTGCGCGAGGCGAGGATGATGTTGTCGTCAAGTTCTTCCTCACCGATGATGATGAGGGTGCGCTCGTTGAGGCCGAGCGACTTGAGCTGACCGGCGAAGTCCTTGGTCTTCGGCGTCTCGGCCTTGAGGGCCTCAACGACGGCGAAGCGGGCATCCGTCACGAGCTTCGAGTAGATCGAAGCCATGCCGGCGCGGTACATCTTCTTGTTGACCTTCTGGCTGAAGTTTTCGTCCGGTGTGTTCGGGAACGTACGTCCGCCGCCACGCCACACGGGCGAGCTCGTCATACCGGAACGGGCACGACCGGTGCCCTTCTGGCGCCAGGGCTTCTTCGTCGAGTGGTGCACGTCGCGGCGGTTGAGCTGCGCACGGGTACCGAGACGAGCGTTGGCCTGGAAGGCGACCACGATCTGGTGCACCAGGGATTCGTTGTATTCACGACCGAACACGGCGTCGTTGGCTTCAACCTTGCCCTGTTCGTTCAGGATATTGAGTTCCATTGTTTCGCTCCTTACGCCTTAACAGCGGGACGGACGATCACTTCACCGCCCTTGGCGCCCGGAACGGCACCGCGAACCAGAAGAAGCTGACGTTCCTTGTCAACGCGGGCGACCACGAGGTTCTGCGTCGTGCGACGCACGTCACCGAGATGGCCGGCCATGCGCTTGCCGGGGAACACGCGGCCCGGGTCCTGACGGTTACCGATGGAGCCGGGGGCGTTCGTCGTCACGGAGTTACCGTGCGAAGCGCGGTTCGACGAGAAGTGGTGGCGCTTGATGGCGCCGGCAAAACCCTTACCGATGGTCGTACCAGTCACGTCGACCTTCTGGCCTTCCGTGAAGATCTCGACAGAGAGGGCCTGGCCGGGCTTGAACTCGGCGACCTTCTCCGCATCGATGCGGAACTCTTTAAGGGTGCAGGCGGCTTCAACACCGGCCTTGGCGAACTGGCCGGCGAGCGGCTTGTTCACACGAGAGGGCTTCTTGGTGCCGAAGGCGACCTGAACGGCGGTGTAGCCGTCAGTTTCCTGCGTCTTGACCATGGTGACGCGGTTGTTCGACAAGTCGAGCACGGTCACGGGGACGGAAGCACCATCCTCCGTGAAGATACGCGTCATGCCGATCTTGCGACCGACGAGGCCGAGCTTATCACTCATTGTTTTCTCCACCCCGGCTGCGATTGGCCGGGACCGATTTGCATCAAAAATTGTCCCCGGATGCCGCGGCCTTTAGACGCCGCGTTCCCTTCTAAGGGGACAGAAAGACGCGATTCTAGCCATGTCCCCGCTCCCGCGCAACGCAAAGAGGGGGATTTTTTTCATGTGCCGGAATCGCTTAGAAGACGGTTACTGAACCTTGATCTTGACGTCCACGCCAGCGGGCAGATCGAGCTTCATGAGGGCGTCGACGGTCTTGTCGGTCGGGTCGACGATGTCCATGAGGCGCTGGTGCGTGCGGATCTCAAGCTGATCGCGGCTCGTCTTGTTGACGTGCGGCGAACGGAGGATGTCGAAGCGCTGGATGCGCGTCGGAAGGGGGACGGGGCCACGGACGACGGCGCCGGTGCGCTTGGCGGTATCGACGATCTCGAGAGCGGACTGGTCGATGAGCTTGTAGTCGTAGGCCTTGAGGCGGATGCGAATGCGCTGAGACTGCATTTCGAATTCCCTGAAAAAAGAACAGTAAAAGAACAGAGGGAGCGAAGTATACCTTCGCTCCCTCTTGCGATCAACTAGATCGGGGAGATTTTTTTCCTCTGTCGTGCAACCAGAGGATCGAACCTCTCAATTACTCGATGATCGAGGCGACGACGCCGGCGCCGACGGTGTGGCCGCCCTCGCG
>NZ_JAUNSF010000132.1 GCF_030539355.1 Sutterella sp. | reverse complement strand
TACTACCCGAAGGTGGTAGCCTCAGATCAACCCACTCTTAACAGCGAAGAACCCCTATTTCCCGCATCATGTCTGCTCCGCAGCGCGCCCGCGAGGGCTTCCGCGCGTGGCTGCCCGTCATCGGGCTCGCCTTCGCCGCGTTCGTCTTCAACACCTCGGAATTCCTGCCCGTGGGACTGCTGCCCGACATGGCGGCGAGCCTCGACGAGACGGTCTCCTTCATGGGCCTCGTGATCACGGGCTACGCGTGGGTGGTCTCGATCATGTCGCTGCCGCTCGCGCTCGCCACCGCGAAGTACGAGCGCAGGAAGCTCCTCCTCTTCCTGCTCGCGGTGTTCGCCGCCTGCCACTTCGTCGTGATCTGGGTCGACAGCTTCGCGACGCTCTACGCGGCGCGCGTCGGCGTCGCGCTCACGCACTCGGTCTTCTGGTCGATCATGACGCCGCTCGCGGCGCGCATGGCGCCCGCCGGCCGCCGTGCGGTGGGCCTCGCCGCGGTGATGGGCGGAACGATCGTCGCCACCGTGCTCGGCGTCCCGATCGGCACGAAGCTCGGCCACATCTTCGGCTGGGCGGAGTCGTTCTTCATCATCGGCATCGCCGCCGCGGCGGTGCTCGTCCTGCTGTGGCTCGTGCTCCCCGAGTGCCCGAGCACCCGCGCGGGCTCGATAAAGAGCCTCCCGGTGATTCTGAAGCGCCCCGCGCTCCTGCAGCTCTACGGCCTCACGATGATCACCGTGCTCGGTCAGTTCACCGCCTACTCCTACATCAGCCCGATCCTCGTGCATGCGGGGGGCCTCGACGAGAGCGCCGTCGTCAACGTCCTCCTCGTCTACGGGCTCGCGGGCATCATCGGCACGGTGGTGAGCTCGAAGACCGTCGACCGCTTCCCCTCGGGGTCGCTCACGGTGCCGCTCGTGCTCCTCGCGCTCTGTCTCTACGCCCTCGTTCCCCTCGCCGGCTCCTGGGGCACGCTCGTGCCCCTGATCCTCGTCTGGGGCGCCGCGCAGACCGCGATCTGCATGGCCTTCCAGACCGTGGTGCTCAACGTCGCCGCGGACGCGGCGGACGTCGCCACCTCGCTCTATTCGGGCATCTTCAACATCGGCATCGGCGGCGGCGCCTTCGTCGGCAGCCTCGTCTCCGAGCACTTCGGCTTCTTCCCGGTGAGCTTCACGGGCGGTGCCTTCGTCACGGCCTCCGCGATCTTCACGATCGCCGTGTTCCTGAAGACCGGCTCGGCGATCCTGCCGCACGAGGACCTCTCTCGCGCCCCCGGCACCGAGTCGCCGGCGGGAAAGAGCGCCTGATCGCTCAGGCGCTTCATCTTCAGCGGGGCGGCCGTGAGGCTCGCCCCGTTTTCGTTCCTCAGCCCTGGGAAAGCGCCCGGACGGAGGCGTCCTCGATGATCCCGGGGCCGCCCGAGTCTCTTCCTGCCCTTCCCGCCCAGTGGCGGATCCGCGCCTTCATCTCGGCGACGCCGAGGACGCCGAGGGCGAAGCCCTTCCGCACGAGCTCGCCCGGCACGAAGGCGTCGTACTTGGCGAAGACCGGGATCTCGCCGGGGAAGAGCAGCTCCATCGGGTCGTCGAGCTCGTCGGCGGCGTTCGCGAGCGCCCGGAAGAACCCCGGCGCGTCGGTCTTCATGCGAAAGATCATGTAGTAGGGCCGCATCGTGTCGAGGTCCGAGAGCCCGATCGACTTCGCGCACTTCAATTTCAGCAGGCGCTCCATCGCGAGGAACCCGTAGGTGCCGAGCCAGGGGAAGAGGCACCACTCCCGTTCGCCCAGCCGCACGAGCGGGAAGCGGTCGATGCCCGCGCGGCGGGCGTACTCGCGCGCCTCCGCGAGCCGCGCCGCCGCCGGGGGCTGCAGATACCGGTACAACTCGTCCGAGCGGAGCACCTGGCACATGGTCTCGAGCACGTGCGTGTGAATGTCGCCCGCGCAGAGGCCGAAGAAGGCGGGCACGCGTCCCATGACGGGCTTCACCCAGACGACGTGGCGGTCGATGTCCACCTCCTCGACCTCCCAGACATGGCCGGCGATCGCGACCTTGCCGCCCGCGGCGGGCGGCCGCACGAGCGTGCCGAGCTCGCGCGACTCGGTGCGGACCGCGAACTCCTCGTTCTCCTGGAAGACCGCGTAGAAGCGGTAGCTCGCGAGCTGCCGCTCGCCCATGAGGCCCACGATGAGGGAGCCCCGCTCGGTGCGCTCGATCTGGTCGGTCGCGATGAGGTGCTTCAGGAGCCTGCGGTAGTCGTCCTTCGAGATCCGGTGGAAGGGCGAGAGCGTGAGGATGCGCTGCGCGAGCTCGGCCGGGGTCATCTCGCCCTCGCCCGCGAGCGTCGTCATCGTCTGGTGATAGAGCAGGCTGAAGGGCAGCACGTCGAGCCGCGGGGGCTCGACCCAGTGCGCGCGGGCGCATTCGATGAGCGCGCACGCCTGCAGGAGCTTCCAGGGAAGGGTGGCGGGGAGCTGCGCCCGGGCCTCGGGCTCCTCCTCGCGGATGACGAAGTGCATCTCGGCGGGCTGCCCGCGGCGGCCCGTGCGGCCGAGGCGCTGGAGAAAGCCCGACACCGTGAAGGGCGCGTCGATCTGGAAGGCGCGCTCGAGGCGTCCGACATCGATGCCGAGCTCGAGCGTCGCCGTGGCGCAGATCGTCTTCACCGTCTCCTCGTCCTTCATCGCGGCCTCGGCGTCGCTTCTCACGGCCTTCGAGAGGTTGCCGTGATGGATGAAGAAGCGGTCGGGCTCGCCCTTCCTGCGGCAGTAGTCATGGAGCTCCGAGGTCACGGCCTCGCACTCCTCGCGGGAGTTCGTGAAGACGAGCGCGTTGCGGCCCCGTGTCTGCTCGTAGATGAAGCCGAGCGCCGGGTCAGCGCCCGAGGGGGCGGCGGATTCCGGGGCCTCGAGCATCGCCTCCGGGCGGACGGCAGGGGGCTCGGCATCGAGCGGCGCCGCGACGAACCAGTGCCCGATCGAGAGCCGGGCCTTCGCCGCGGGCGCGGTGAAGCGCGGCACGACCGCGGGGCGCTTCGAGCACCCGCGCAGAAAGGCGGCCGCCGCCTCCGGATCGCCGATCGTGGCCGAGAGTCCGATCCTGCGGGGATCCGCGCCCGAGAGGCGCGAAAGGCGCTCAATGAGGCACATCGTCTGCATGCCGCGGTCGCCGCGCAGCAGCGAATGGATCTCGTCGATCACGATGAATCTCAGGTCGCAGAAGAGCGACGGGATCGCCGCGTGCCGGTGAAGGAGCAACGCCTCGAGCGACTCCGGCGTGATCTGCAGGATCCCCGAGGGGTGGCGCATGAGCTTGTCCTTCCTCGACTGCCCCACGTCGCCGTGCCAGGCCGTCACCTTGATGCCGCCCTCCTCGCAAAGCTCGGTCAAGCGCCCGAACTGGTCGTTGATGAGTGCCTTCAAGGGCGCCACGTAGAGGCACCCGATCGAGGCGGGCGGGTTCTCGGCGAGCAGCGTGAGAATCGGAAAGAACGCCGCCTCGGTCTTGCCCGAGGCCGTCGAGGCGGTCAGCAGCACGTGCGCGTCCGAGGAGAAGATCGCCTCGCCCGCGGCGACCTGCACGGAGCGCAGCCGCTCCCAGCCGTTGCGGTAGATGAAGTCCTGCACGAAGGGCGCGTAGCGCGCGAACACATCCGACATGGGCGCGCGCCTCAGAGCTCGAAGTCCGCGAAGTCCCCGGAGGCGGCCCCGGCGGACTCGGAGGATTCGTCGGGCGCCGCGCCCGTCATGAAGTCCTCGCCGCCGAGGAGCTCCGCGACGGTGAGATCCGGGTGCTGCATGAGGATGTTGAGAGCCTCGATGAAGTCGCGGATGATCTCGCGGGGCGTGAGGTGCGTGCCCGCCCCCTCGCGGTCGAACTCGATCTCGAGGAACCGCGCGAGGTCGCGCTCCGTGAAGGGCGGCGTCCAGGCGTTGAGTCCCGCGTGCATTGCGGCGAGCTTCTCGATCAGGACGAGGAGCTCCTCGGCCGTGAGGGGCTCGAGCGAGATGACGGGCGAGAGAAGGTCGCGGCGGCCCTCGGTCGAGAACCTTCCCGATGCGAGCCGCGAGCGCAGCGCCTCGTAGCTGAAGAGTCCGCGCCGGCGGTCCTCGATCGCCTGGGGCGTGCCGCCCATCAGGATGCCGAGATGGCGCGCGCGGCCCTCAAGGACGTCGTTGTAGATCGTGAGAATCTTCTCGTAGTTGTACTGGCGCGAGATGCTGTTCGGGATCTTGTAGAGATTGACGAGCTCGTCGATGAGGAGGATGAGGCCCGAGTAGCCGGCGCCCCTGAGCATCAGCGCGAGCACCTTCACGAAGTCGTACCAGTTGTCGTCGGTGACGATGAGCGCCACGCCGAGCTCGCGCTTCGCGTCCGAGCGCGTGACGTACTCGCCGCGCAGCCACCGCACGACGCGGTCCCGCGTCTCGTCGTCGCCCTCGGTGAGCGCGCGGAAGTACTTGAGGAGCACCGTCGAGAACTCGTAGCCGTGAACGACCTCGCCGAGCTTGTCCATCGCGGCGAGCACCGCGCGCTCGCCCTGCGGGAGGTACATCGGATCGTCGGGGAGCACGCCCTCGCCGGCGAGCTGCGTGCGGATCGTGCCCATCCAGCGCTCGAGGATGAGCGAGAGCGCGCCGCCCTCGGGCATCGTCTTCGTGGCGAGGTTCTGCATGAGCTCGCGGTAGGTGGCGAGCCCCTGCCCCTTCGTGCCGTGGAGACGGCGCTCGGGCGAGAGATCCGCGTCGGCCACGACGAAGCCGCGGTCCATCGCATAGGCGCGGATCGTCTGCAGCAGGAAGCTCTTGCCGCTGCCGTAGCGGCCCGAGATGAAGCGCAGCGACGCCCCGCCCTCGGCCGTGATGTCTATGTCGGAGAGGAGCGCGTCGATCTCGGCGCGCCGGCCAACGGCGATGTAGGGGAGCCCGATGCGCGGCACGACGCCGCCCTTCAGGGCATTGAGAACGGTGCGCGCGATGCGCTTCGGTATCTTCTGCTCAGCCATCTTTCAACTTCAAATCTTTTTCTCAGGAAAATCTTCGGGACCTCAGAGAAGCGCCGCCAGATCCTCGACGTAATCCTCGATCACGCGGATCCCGGCGCCGTCGAACTCGAGCACGGCGTCGCCGATCTCGTCGAAGAGCTTGCCGTTGATCTCGTCGGTGACGATCTCGGGCGACGCCCCGCCGGGGAGGAGCCCCGCCTCGAAGCGCCCCTCAAGAAGCGCCCGGAGGAAGGTCCGCTCGGCCTCCGTGAGCCCGACCGGGTTTTCGTCCCCCGCCGCGGCGACGGCGTCCGCCACCCCATGATGCACCACGGGTGCGTCAGTGCCCGGCGCAGACGAACAAGCCTCGGCAGGCGCCTCTTTTTCCTCGAATTTTTCGGGCTCCGGAGGCTCGGACCGCGGGACCGGCGTGATCGCACGGGAAGTCTCGGCCGGTTCCCCGGCGGGATCGTCCTCGGGCGCGTCCACGATGAGGCGCTCCTCGACCGCGGCCGCGTCGGCGCGTATTCCCGTGAGACGGCTGAAATCAATCTTTCGCGCGGGATTGGCCGCGGCGCGCGCGGCCGCGTCACGCTCGGCGAGAATCGCGTCGATCACGGGCCGGATGTATCCCGTGGGATCCGTGGCGCGGAAGCGCCCCGTGTCATCGGCCCTCGCCCTCAGCGCCGCCTCGACGTTCCTCAGCAGCGCCTTCGGCCCCTCGTGCTTCTTCGACGAAAGGGAGTAGCGCTCGACGGTCCACTCGCCCCCGGTGCACCGCCACTCGAAGGTATCGCCCGCCTGATAGACGCGGTCCTCCGGACGGACGGAGGCGTCGAAGACGGCGGACTCGAAGAGCTTCCTCGGCACCGACCGGAAGCTGCCGAACCACTCGATGGCACGGCTGCCGAGCCGCGCGAGCGTCTCGAGCGCGAGCCCTCTCACCGCCTCCTCGTTGCCTTTCCAGAAGGAGGAGAACTGAGGCGAATACGAGGAGCGCGCGAGGAGTTCGTACCAAGCGAGGTCACGCATCCTTTCGTCCGTGAACGAACCGCCCGAGGCAAGCGCCTGCACGACCTTCCCCGCCCCTTCGGGATCGGAGCGGTTCCTGCGGTACTTCTGATCGAAGGGCTTCGGCCGCAGCAGCGCGGCGGGGAGCCCGTGGAAGACCACGAGGTCGTCGAGCCACCCCGGCACGTAGCGGTCGAGCGTGAAGTCAAAGGGCCTCACCTCCTGCCAGAAGCGCTCGAGCCGCTCCCAGGCGTCCCGGGGGGAGTCCGCGCCCGCGCCGTTCAACAGCTCGTAGACATGGAGGAACGCGAACGAGCTCGGGAATGAGCGCGGCCGCTCGCCCATTTTCCAGCGCGTGCGCCAGGTGAAGTAGGCGAGAAGCTGCGGGCCCGACATCATCGTGTAGGTCGGGTAGTAGGCGGAGAACCAGGCGCGCGAAGAGCCCTCATACTCGAAGTCGGCGACGAGCTCGGCCTGGCGGCGGAAGATCTCCGCCTCGCCCGCGCCCTCGGCCTCGAGCCGTACGCCGAGCGCGAGCATTTCCGCGAGACGCGCGGGCAGGGCCTCCCCGTCGGCGCGGCGGGCGGTGAAGCGCTCGCCCCGCGCCGGAATCAGTTCATCCGTGAAAATCCGCTCGTCCGTCATTCCGACCTCCCGTGCCTCTCGTTCATTCGTGCCGAGAAGCATAACGGATGCCCGCGTACACCTGCCGCTTCCCATCCGTCCCTGAAGGATGCCTCCTGCGGGTCCTCGGAAAGACCGGGAGAAGCAGATCTGTTAACGGTCAGCGACTTTGAGACCAGATGCCACACAAAATTGAGACCTG
>NZ_JAUNSF010000131.1 GCF_030539355.1 Sutterella sp. | reverse complement strand
AAAAGGAAAAGCGCCCGTCGGCACCGGACATGGTCCGGTCAGGCCGCCTTCCGGAATGGGTTCCCCGGGGCGGCCTGATTTATTTGGTCTTCAGCGGCCCGCCTCCGCCTCCTTGGCGGAAAGCTCCTCCCAGCGGGCCCAGCCCTCGGCGATCTCGCGCTCGATCTGCTCGAGCCTCGCGCCGTCGGCCTTGATCTCCTCGACCGGGCGCGTGTGATAGTCGCCCTCGCTCATGCGGGCGATCAGTTCGCCCTGCTCGGTCTCGAGCGCCTCGAGCTTCTCGGGCAGGCTCTCGAGCTCGCGCGCCTCGCGCCAGGAGAGCTTCACCTTCTGCGGCGCCGAGGACTTCGGACGGGACTTCTTCTCCTCGGGGGCCTTCGGGGCCTCCTTCACGCGCTCGGGCTCCTTCGGGCGCTGCGCGAACCACTCGGCGTAGCCGCCCACGTACTCGCGCCAGCGGCCCTCGCCCTCGGGGGCGAGCACCTCGGTGACGACGTTGTCGAGGAACCGGCGGTCATGGCTCACGAGGATGATCGTGCCGGGATAGCTCGCGAGCGTCTGCTCGAGCAGCTCGAGCGAGTCGATGTCGAGGTCGTTCGTCGGCTCGTCGAGCACGAGGAGGTTCGCGGGGAGCGCGAAGAGCCTCGCGAGGAGCAGGCGGTTGCGCTCGCCGCCCGAGAGCGAGCTCACGGGGACGTTCGCGCGGCGCGGCGGGAAGAGGAAGTCGCCGAGGTAGGCGATGATGTGCTTGCGCTCGCCGGCGATCTCCACCCAGTCCGAGCCAGGGGAGATCGTCTCGGCGACGGTCTTCGAGAGGTCGAGCTGCTCGCGGAGCTGGTCGAAGTACGCGATCTTCAGGTTCGTGCCGAGCTTCACCTTGCCCTCGTCCGGGGCGAGCTTGCCGAGGATGAGCTTGATCAGCGTGCTCTTGCCCGCGCCGTTGCGGCCGATCAGGCCGAGGCGGTCGCCGCGCATCAGCGTGAAGTCGAGGTTCTTCACCACGTCGCGGTCCCCGAAGCGCTTCGAGAGGCCGGTCACCTCGGCGACGACCTTGCCGCTCTTCTCGCCCGCGTCAATCGAGAGACGGATCGAGCCCATCTGGTCGCGGCGGGCGGCGCGCTCGCGGCGCAGCTGCTCGAGACGGCGCACGCGGCCTTCGTTGCGGGTGCGGCGAGCCTCGATGCCCTTGCGGATCCAGACCTCCTCCTGCGCCCAGAACTTGTCGAAGCGCCGGCGCTCGAGTGCCTCCGCGGCGAGCTCCTCCTCCTTGCGGGATTCGTAGGCGGCGAAGTTGCCCGGGTAGGAGCGGAGCGCGCCTCGGTCGAGCTCGACGATGCGGGTGGCGACGTTGTCGAGGAAGGCGCGGTCATGGGTGATCACGATGAGCGAGCGCTGATTCTTGAGCTCCTCGTTGCAGACCGTCTCGAGCAGCGTGATCGCGCGCATGTCGAGATGGTTCGTCGGCTCGTCGAGCATCATCAGATCCGGGGCGATCGTGAAGGCGAGCGCCAGGGCGGCGCGCTTTCTCTCGCCGCCCGAGGCGAGCTTCGGGTCGCCCTCGGGATCGAGCTCGAAGCGCGTGAGGTTCTCCTCGAGCTTCGCGTAGAGGCGCCACTTCTCCTTCTCGTCCGAGGTCTCGTCGAGATGACCTCGGAGGATCAGGCTTTCCTTGAACGAGGGGGCCTCCGGAAGGAGCGGTTCCTGCTCGACGTAGTGCGTGCGCAGACCGTCCTGACGCTGCAGCAGTCCGTCGTCGAGCGCCTGGCGGCCGGCGAGCACCGCGAGGAGCGAGCTCTTGCCCGTGCCGTTGCGGCCGATGAGACCGACGCGTTCGCCGGGCTCGATGGAGAGCGCGGCCGCGTCAAGAAGCGGAAGGTCGCCGTAGGCGAGGTGAGCGTCGGAGAGAGTGATGAGCGCCATCAGTGGAAGAGTTCGGGGAGAGGAAACAAGAGGCGGACGGATCTTTCATTCCGATCCGTCCGCCAGGAAAGACTTCAGACGGGAAGCCGCTCAGTGAGCCGTCGGGAGCGGATCCGCAGCGTGAAGCTCCGTCGAGGGATCGACGAGCGGAACGCCCGGGGCGGCGGGCGCATGGGCGGCCGGACGGGCGGGAACCGCGGCCTTCTTCGGCAGCATCGGCGTGGGGGCGGGGCCTGCGCCCTGGTCCTCGATCACGACGCCCCTGACGCTCTCGCGGCGGACGTCATGGCTCATCTCGTTCACGGGGGCGAAGGTGAGCGTGCTCGGATCAGGCGGAGCCGTCACCGTGGGGAGCTCGGGCTGCGCGGCGGTGGCCGGGGCGATCTCAAGGAGGTTGCCGCCCTGGATCGTCACGGTGAGCGGCGTGCGGCTGATCTCGGCTCCGGTCGAGCGGGTGAGGCGAAGCTCGCCCGTCTCGCCGTTGTGCTCGATGAAGCTGCGGCGCTGTGACCACTGCTCGGCGATCGCGTAGGCGTCCACGCCGAGGGCGAAGAGGCGCTTCGCGGCGGGCGAGTAGGGCATGGCGGTCGAGAAGCGCGCCTCGAACGAGGTCGGGTCATAGCGCACGACGATCGGCGACTCGCTGAAGACCAGGTTGTTGAGGTCGTAGGCGAGGGTCTTCGCCGTGGAGCTCGTCGCCGGGTCGCCGGGGTTCGTGGCCGAGGTGGCCCACACGCGCATCCTGATGGGAAGACGGTTGCGGACGAGCCCCGCCTCCTCGGCGGAGAGCGCGAGGAGCGCGGCCTGATAGGGCGGCTCGGCGGTGGCGATCATCGTGCGGCGGGCGTTGTTGGCGTCGCGCTCGGCGCGTTTCTTCTGCGCGTCGGTCGTCGCCTTCTGCATCGCCTCGCGGGCTGCCTCGGCGAGCTCCCGGTTCTGCTCGTCGGTGAGGACCGGCTCGAACTGCTTCTGCAGCTCGTCGAGCTTCTCGGGGTCGAGCGTCACGATCTCATAGTCGGTGAGGCCCTTCTGAAGCTCACGCTCGTAGGCGGCGCGGATGCGCTCCTCCCAGGCGCTCGTGCCCGTGATGATGGCGATCCTGTTGGGCTTGTCGAAGCTCGCGGGGGGAAGCGCCGAGATCGCGAGTCTGGCGATCCACTCGGCCTCCGCCTCGGTGCTGATCGAGAGCATCACGAGGTTCGCGGGAGCCTTGTCCGCGTTGGCCGCGGCGTTGAGCGCAACGACGGGCAGCGGCAGCGACTCGGCCTGGGCGAGCTTCTCGACGGCATCGCGCTCGACCGGGCCGATGGCGGCGTCCGCGCCGGAGACAACGGCGGCATGAAGCTGATCCTCGATCGTCGTGCCCGGCTGGGCCTCGATCATCAGAATGTCGGCGGGATTCGCCGCCTGGCGGCTCGCCGCCGTGAGACCGTTGCTCACGATGCGGGCGGCGGAGACGAAGGGGGAGTCATCCGAGGGCATCAGGAGCGCGAAGGTGAGGCGCTTCTTCGCGGGCTTCGCCGCCGGGGCCGCCGCAGGCTGCGGACGCGCTGCGGTGGCCGCGGGCGTGGTTTCAGTACCGGACTGAGGCGCAGAGAGCGCGCTCCGGGCGCTTAAACTACCGAGCGCAAGGATGCTCAGGCAGACAACAAGATTTCGGCGAGAAAACGGCATGAATTCCCTAAACAATCTTTGGTGCGACGATGTTCTGATGGAGGCTGCGGGTCTGCCCGGGCAGGAGTTCCCCGAGGGGGCGCTCTATGTCGTGGGCGTGCCTATCGGCAACATGGGGGACATCACGCTGCGTGCGCTCTGGGTGCTCTCAAGGGTCGACGCCGTGGCGGCGGAGGACACCCGCGAGACGCGCAAGCTTCTTGAGCGCTTCGGCATTGAGGTGCGGCAGCTTTCCGTCCGTGAGCATAACGAACGGCACGGAGCGGAGCAAATAGAAGCGCTTCTGCGTGAAGGCAAGCGTGTCGCGCTTGTCACGGACGCCGGAACGCCGGCGATCTCGGATCCCGGCGCGAGGGCCGTGGCCGTTCTCCGTGAGGCCGGTTTCCGAATCATTCCGATCCCCGGGCCCTCCGCGGTCGTGACCGCGCTCTCCGCCGCGGGACTCACCGGTCAGGGATTCACTTTCATCGGCTTTCTGCCGCCCCAGGGAAGGGCGCGCAGGGAGGCGCTCGAGACGGCCTGCGCCAGAAGGGAACCCTTTGTTCTCTATGAGGCTCCGCACCGGATCACCGATCTTCTCAAAGAGCTCGGCGAAACGCTCAGCCCGGGGCGGAAAGTTGTTGTTGCGCGGGAACTAACGAAAAAATTTGAAACGGTAATTTCCTTAAATGCCGCGGAACTCCCTCAATACGCCATGACACACGAGCCCCGAGGGGAGTATGTTGTCATTATGGATGAAGAGCCTCCGAAGGAGGAGGGACTCTCCCCTGCGGACGAAGCGTGGCTTCGTGATCTGGCTCCCGAACTTCCGGCCTCCAGGCTTGCTGCGATAGCGGCACGCCGGACCGGCCGCCCGCGCCAGGAGATCTACTCCTGGCTCATACGTCTGCGCGACGACCAAACGGACAGTCAATAAAACAAGAGAACGTCCGTCGGCGCGTATAAAAACAGGAGCTTTCATGACCGAAAAAGAGACCAGCACTACACAACCCCAGCAGACTCCCGCCGCCAAGGAGGCCCCCAAGGCGGCTCCCGCTGAGGACAAGAAGAAGGCCGCCGCCAAGAAGGACGAGCCCCTTTACCTCAACGAGAAGATGGATCGTCCGCCGCGCTACCGCAATCTGCGCGACGTGAAGGCCCACAATGAGGCGAAGACGCTTGAGCGCGCCTACACCCGCAAGCAGGAACTCATCGACGAGATCCTCGAGGGCCAGTCCGAGGAGGACCGCATCGCGATCCTTCATGACCTCGTTGAGCAGCTCAAGGGCCATCGCCACAAGAAAGAGTCGGATCTCGCCGCCGAGGAAAACAAGCTCAATCCGAACTGGATCAAGGGCGAGTATCCGTACGTCAACCGCATGCGCCGTCGCACGTACGAGCGCGAGAAGTTCCGTCTCCAGGTCGAGCTCCTGAAGCTCCAGGCCTGGGTGAAGGAAACCGGCCAGCGCATCGTCATCCTCTTTGAGGGCCGTGACGCGGCTGGCAAGGGCGGCACGATCAAGCGCTTCATGGAGCATCTGAATCCCCGCGGCGCCCGCGTGGTCGCTCTTGAGAAGCCGACCGAGCGCGAACTCGGCCAGTGGTACTTCCAGCGCTATGTTCAGCACCTGCCCACCCGCGGCGAAATGGTCTTCTTCGACCGTTCCTGGTACAACCGCGCCGGCGTCGAGCGCGTGATGGGTTTCTGCACCGACGAGCAGTACTACGAATTCATGCGTGAGGTCCCGGGCTTCGAGCGCAATCTCGTCCGCTCCGGCATCTACATCATCAAGTTCTGGTTCTCGGTTAGCCGTGAAGAGCAGGACCGCCGCTTCCGCGAGCGCAAGGTTTCGCCGCTCAAGCGCTGGAAGCTCTCCCCGGTTGACGAGGCTTCGCGCGACAAGTGGGATGACTACACCCGCGCCAAGGAGGCGATGTTCTTCGCCACCGACACGCCCGAGGCTCCCTGGACGGTCATCAAGTCGGATGACAAGAAGCGCGCCCGCCTGAACGCGATGCGCTATGTCCTCCGCCTGATCCCGTACGAGAACCGTGACCTCGAGGCGATCGGCAACGTCGATCCGCTCATCCTCGGCCGCGCGAGCTCCATGTTCGAAACCGCCGAGAGCCGCGTTCCGCAGCTCCTCGCCGGCGAGCTCGAGTCCCCGACGATCCCGCGCTTCACGGGCAACTCGAAGGCCGACGTGGCCTTCGCTGTGACGAAGAAGTCCGGCGCGAAGAAGGCGAAGAAGTAATTCGTTCTTCTACGCTTTGAGCGAATGAGGAGGAAGTTCCTGTCAGAGGGGGCTTCCTCCTTTTTTGTTCCACGTGGAACCTCTCCGGGCGTCGCTCAGGCCGGGTTCGCACAATCATTTTTGTTCCACGTGGAACAGGCCGGGCCGTCCTCGAATGGGTTACTTCCGTCCGCGCCTGGGTTACTTTCGTTCGTGAATCGGTTACTCCTGTCCGCGAATCAGTTACCGGCCGTTTGTCACCTTGAGCAATATTTCGTTTTAGGCAGACGGCTGCTGACATTTTCGCGGTGCCGGAGACTGACATCCTCTGAGCCGGCGACTGCCGTCCGACGTTGTCAGGTCCTGCCGTTTTGCCGTTGCCGGGGACTGTCAGAGTCCGGAGCCGGCGCCTGACAAAGTCGCTCTGCTCCGACAGTCCTTGGGGGAAGGCAAGGCTGACGAAGAGAACCGTTTCGTAAGTCGTCGCGGATCCTTTGTCCGCGTCTGGGGCACTCCCGTTCGAGGATCGGTTACTTCCGTCCGCGATTGGCTTACTTTCGTCCGTGAATCGGTTACTCCTGTCCGCGAATCAGTTACCGGTCGTTTGTCACCTTGAGCATTTGTTTTAGCCAGACGACTGCTGACATTTTCGCTGTGCCGGAGACTGACATCCTCTGAGCCGGCGACTGCCGTCCAATGTTGTCAGGCCCTGCCTTTTTGCCTTTGCCGGGGACTGTCAGAATTCGGAGCCGGCGCCTGTCAAAGTCGCTCTGCTCTGACAGTCCTTCGGCGGGGCAGGGAAGGCGAGGCTGACGAAGAGAACCGTTTCGTAATTCGTGGCAGATCCTCTGTCTGCGTCTGGGTTACTTGCGTCCGCGATTGGGTTACTTTCGTCCGTGAATCGATCACTCCTGTCCGCGAATCAGTTACTGCAGGCCGGGGGGACGTTCCACGTGAAACGTCGGCCTTTGCGTTGAACTCCTGATTGGAGACGGTCGGGAGTGTTCCACGTGGAACCTTCACGCGGACAAAAACAAAACCGCCTCAGGCGGAGGTGCCTTGAGGCGGTTCTGGTTC
>NZ_JAUNSF010000130.1:4266-7065 GCF_030539355.1 Sutterella sp. | reverse complement strand
AGTGACGCAGAGAAGCGCAGTGGCTGTCGGTGCGGCAGGGTAAAATTGATTCCTTACCATCCGCGGGATGAACGCGGGGCAGGAGCGATGCAGCGTGACCGGGACCGGGCGCGCTTTCCGCCGCCCCGCGGGAGATCATCCCGGCACCGAATTCCCAGAAAAAAATTCAGGACCAGCTGTGAAGATTCTGCTTCTCCCCGACAGCTTCAAAGGAAGCCTCTCGTCCGCGCGAGCCGCGAACATTCTTGAGACCGCCGCGCGCGAGGTCTTTCCGGACGCCGAGATCGAGGCGTTCCCGATCGCCGACGGCGGCGAGGGCACGCTCGAGGCCATGAAGAAGGCCTGCGGCGGCGCCCTGGTTCCCGTCGAGGTGACGGGGCCCTGCGGCGTTCCCGTCCGTGCGCGCTACCTCTCGATCGGGAACTCCGCCGTGATCGAGCTCGCTGAGGCCGCGGGTCTCGCGCTGCGCATGCCGGGCTTCAGCCCGATGCGCACGACCACCTTCGGCGTGGGCCAGCTCATTGCCAATGCGCTTGAGGTCGGTCACCGCCACATCGTGATCGGTTTGGGCGGCTCCGCCACGACCGACTGCGGCTGCGGCCTCGCCGCGGCGCTCGGCACGCAGTTCCTTGATCCGACGGGCCGTCCCTTCGTGCCGACGGGCGAGAGCCTCACGGCGATCCGTTCGATCCGTTTGAACGGCTTCTTCTTCCGTCAGAACTCGCCCCGCATCGAGGCGCTCTGCGACGTCTCGAACCCGCTCTACGGCCCCCAGGGCGCCGCGGAGGTGTTCGGCCCCCAGAAGGGCGCGAGCCCCGATGAGGTGAAGCGCCTTGACGAGGGGCTGCGCCATGTCGCGGATCTTTTCAAGAAGTCCAAGGTCAACCTGAACGCGGTGAAGGGCGGCGGCGCCGCCGGCGGCGCGGGCGCGGGTGTTGCAGCGTTCCTGAACGGCCGCCTCGTCTCCGGCATCGACGCCGTGCTCGACCTCATGAAGTTCGAGGAGAAGGCGAAGACCGCCGACCTCATCGTGACGGGCGAGGGGTGCGTGGACGGCCAGACCCTCTCGGGCAAGGTCGCCGCGGGCATCGCCCGCCGCGCGGGCGGCACCCCCGTGGCGGTGCTCGCCGGCAGCTCGCTCGTCACTCCGGACGAGATGGAGAAGCTCCGAGCGCTCGGCATCACCGCGGTCTTCCCGGTGCTCCGCCGTCCGTGCGAGCTCTCCGAGGCGATGAGCGAGGCGCCGCAGAATCTGCAGGCCGCGGCGCTCAATCTCTTCCACATGATGCGCGCCATGCGTTCCTGATCCAGGGAACGGAATCCGGCTCCCCCAAGCGGAGCTGGAGGCATCTGCAGGGCGGTTCCTTTCTTCGAAAGGTGCCGCCTTTCTCTTCTCCGCACCCCGCGGAGGCGGGCAGGGCAGGGGAAGCCGAGTTCGCAGAATCGGGCAGTTTTTGCAAAGGATCCTATGCATCCGGGAGACGGGGCTTCCATAGAATGACCTCAGCTTTCGGAACACACCGGGCGCGAAACGAACCCTGCGCCCGAATATGGAGACCTGGTACAAAAATGCAGTCCTTCGACCTTTACCTTCCCACGCACCTCGTTTTCGGCAAGGGCCGTGTCAGTGAACTCGGGAACCTCGTCGCCGGCCGCGGTAAACGCGTCCTCATCACCTACGGCGGCGGCTCCGTGGTTCGCAGCGGCCTGCTCGCCGACGTGAAGGCGCAGCTCGCCGGCTTCGAGGTCTTCGAGTTCTCGGGCATCGAACCCAACCCGAAGATCGAAAGCGTCCGCAGGGCCGTCGAGCTCTGCCGCGAGAAGTCGATCGACTTCATGGTCGCCGTGGGCGGCGGCAGCGTCATCGACGCGACGAAGGCGATCGCCGCGGGTGTCTTCTACCAGGGCGACGCCTGGGATCTGCTCTATGACTCCTCGAAGATCGGCCGGACGCTGCCGTTCTTCGCCGTCCTCACGCTCGCCGCGACGGGGTCGGAGTACGACAACACGGGCGTGATCTCGAACCCCGAGACCGACGAGAAGCTCTTCCTCGGCGCGCCGAACCTCTTCCCCGTGGCCTCGATCCTTGATCCGACCTACACGCAGACGGTTCCGGCCTGGCACACGGCCGCCGGCGCCGCGGACATCATGTCGCACACCTTCGAGCAGTACCTCGTCGCCGAGGGCAACGATCTCACCGACGGCTTCTGCGAGTCGATGCTGCGCGCGGTGATCCGCAACACGCCGAAGGCGATCGCGAACCCGGACGACTACGACGCCCGCGCGGAGATCCTGCTCGCGAGCTCGTTCGGTTGCTGCGGGCTCCTCGCGATCGGCCGCACGCCGTCGCCCTGGCCCTGCCACGGCATCGAGCACGAGATCTCGGCCTTCACGGACATCACGCACGGCGCGGGTCTTGCGATCATCACGCCGCACTGGATGCGCTACTCGCTCACCGAGGCGACGGCGCCCCGCTTTGCCCAGTACGGCGTCAATGTCTGGGGTCTCGACCCGAAGGGCGACGTGATGGAGAACGCGAGGAAGGCGATCGACTGCACGGCGGAGTTCTTCGTCTCGATCGGTCTGCCCGCGAAGCTCTCCGACCTCGGCGTCACCGACGAGCACTTCGAGGAGATGGCCGACCACCTGCTCACGCACTGGTACCCGTTCGACGGCGCGCTCCGCCCGCTCGACCGCGACGGCATCCTCGCGATTCTGCGCGCCTCGCTCTGATCGAGCTTTCATTCCCGGGGCTGCATGCCGTCTGGCTCGGCCCCGCGTTTCCCGGATCCCGGCGTT
>NZ_JAUNSF010000130.1:0-4166 GCF_030539355.1 Sutterella sp. | reverse complement strand
TTCCCGGGGCTGCATGCCGTCTGGCTCGGCCCCGCGTTTCCCGGATCCCGGCGTTTCTCCCGTGAGAGCGCCGGGATTCCGCTTTGAGGGGGAGGGGTATCATTGGGTTTTCTCGCTAATGCGTTTCAATCGCATCCGACTGTTCCGGAGATCCCGATGGCCCTTGTACCGCTCCCGCTCAATGATGTCTTCCGCTGCTTCAACGACGGAGGCCTTGTGCTCCTCGGCGCGTCCGACGGGACTGTGACGGACGTCATGCCCTGCGGCTGGTGCGCGCCCTGGGGGCTCGACCGTGCGCTCGTGACCGCGGGCCCGAACCATTTCACGCGGGGGATCATCGAGCGGACCGGGCGCTTCGTGCTGATGACGCCCAACGCCGGCATCGCGGCGCTTGTGCACCGGCTCGGCACCACGACCATGCACGAGGATCCGCGGAAGCTCGAGAGCGCGGGTGTGGAACTGATCGGGAACGACTCGGGACTGCCCTTCGTCGCCGGCTGCGGCGCCTGGGTGGTCTGCCGGCGCGTGACCGAGGGGCTTCCGGGCTTCCCCAACGCGCTCCTCTTCGGCGTGGCGGAGGCCGCGTGGGTTGATGACAGGCTCTGGCGGGCGAACTGCCCCGTTCCTCCCTCGGAGCTCGCGGTAGCGGACCGGCGCGTGCACTACGAGGCCGGCGGCGGCTGGTTCACCGAGGCCGCCCGCGAGGTTGTGCTCACCGGCGCCCAGGGCGGGCGCACGGGCTGACCGTCACTTCTGGAAGGCGAACCAGACGGCGAGAATGAGGCAGGCGAAGGCCGCGATGTGGTTCCAGGCGATCTTCGTGCCGAAGGCGACGAACGAGAAGACGATGAAGACCGAGAGGGTGATCACTTCCTGGATCACCTTGAGCTCGAGGAGCGTGAAGGGGCCGCCGTTGCCGACGAAGCCGATGCGGTTCGCCGGCACCTGAAAGCTGTACTCGAAGAGGGCGATGCCCCAGGAGAAGAGCACGACGGCCCAGACCGGCCAGAGCGTGATCAGTTGCATGTCCTGAAGCTTCAGGTGCAGGTACCAGGCGAGCGTCATGAAGACGTTCGAGATGAGTAGCAGCCCGATGGTGGTGAGGCCTTGGGAGAGCATTGTCTGAGGTCGGGCGCGTGCTGACCGAGAGTCTTGGGCCGGCTCCCGGTAGGTGCCCCATGAATGAAGGAGAAAAACGAAGACGCCGCACCTGATCTTCCCGGAGCCGGAAGCTTCCGGAAGAGCGGCGCGGCGGCGAATTGAGGAGAAGTCTAACCGCTCGCGGGGAGCGGCGGAGCTTCAGTTCGTCTTTCTCAGGTGCGGGACCGCATCAGGCGGCGAGGCCTTCCTCGATGAAGTCCTTCAGCTGTCCCGGGGTCTGGACCTCGACGAGGCGGCCGGGCAGCGGCTTGCCGTCCTTGAAGATGATCATCGTCGGGATGTGCTTCACGTCGTAGCGCTCGCGGATGCCCTTGAACTCGTCGCAGTTGGCGCTCGCGAAGAGGAGCGTGTCGCTGTAGGTCTTCGCGAACTGGAGGTAGAAGGGCTGGGCGCGGCGGCAGTCAACGCACCAGGGGGCGCCGATGGCGAGGATGAAGGTCTTGCCCGAGTCAATGAGCTTCTGCAGGGACGCTTCGTCGTTGACAATGATGATGTCGCTCATGGGATGAATCCTTTTCGTGTGGGAGCGCCGGCCTTCACCGGGCCGGCTCGTTTCGCTGCCGATAACTCTAGCGCAGCCGTGCCGGGCGGGACGTGAGCATTTCTTCAAAAAGGACTCAAAACATTGCAGAAGTCACAGTATTACCCCGTGTTTCGGCGGCGTCGGAGACCCGGCGACATCTGAACGAACCCGCCCGACGACATGAAACCGCACCCGGCCCGCGCCGCCGGGGAGCGGCAGGATCATGACGCGGCGGGACCTTATCCCGACGGGGTACGCCTAACGGGTAAGTGATTTCACTGCCCCAATGGCGATATAAAGGCCTCCGGCCGCCCGCGGGCGCCGGAAACTTTTTCAGGAGAAGGGGAAAAAAATGGAGTTCAGAAAGGCCAGGCCGTCTGACTATGCGGACATTCGCGCGCTCATCTGCGCACTTGTTGACGATGCGCTGGAGCCAGATGCCTTCGCGCGCATCCTCGGGCAGCAGATCTCGGACCCGAACAGGTACTGCCTCGTCTGCGAGGAGGAGGGCCATGTGCTCGGCGTCCTCAACCTGCGCTTCGAGCAGCAGCTCCATCATGCGGCCCGCGTGGCGGAGATCCTTGAGTTCGTCGTCTCGCCCAAGCTCCGCGGCCGCGGCGTGGGCCGCGCGCTCCTGAGGAAGGCCGAGGAGGTCGCCCGGGAAGCGGGCTGCGTGATGCTCGAGATCACCTGCGGCTGCGACCGCCTCAATGCCCACAAGCTCTACGAGAGCGAGGGCATGAAGAGGACGAAGATCCGCTTCGCCAAGTCGCTCGACGAATCCGTGAAGACTGAGGAAACGAACGCCTGCCCGCTCTGAGCTTCAGAGGAGCGGCAGTGAGCAGCCGGCGCCGGGGACTTCCCCCGAGCGCCGGTTTCCGTATGTGCGGCCGGCACCGCCGGCCGCCGGGTGAGGGGGCGTCAGACGATGTTGACCCAGCCCATGAACTGCTCGACCACGGCCGGGTCGTGGTGATCGAACCAGAGGCTGTGTCCGAGGTCGAGCGTCCTGATGGCCTCGTGGTCTGCCGCCGAGAGCTCGAAGTCGAGGATCGCCAGGTTCTCGGCCATGCGCTCCCTGCGCACGGACTTTGGGATCACGACGATGTCGCGCTCGATGAGCCACCTGAGCGCGACCTGCGCGGGCGTCTTGCCGTACTGCGCGCCGATCGCCTCGAGGACCGGATTGGTGAAGAGCCCGTTCCGGCCCTCAGCAAGCGGTGCCCAGGCCATGACGGCGCAGCCGCGCTTCCTCATGATCTCCTGCGCGGCCCGCTGCTGGTCGAAGGGGTGTGCCTCGACCTGGTTCACCATGGGCTTGACCTCGGCGAAGTGGTCGAGGTCGATGTAGCGGTCCGGGTAGAAGTTGCTCACACCGATCGCGCGGACCTTGCCCGCACGGTATGCCGCCTCCATCGCGCGCCAGGTGCCGTAGTAGTCACCGAAGGGCTGGTGGATGAGGAGCAGGTCGACGTAGTCGGTGCGAAGTTTCCTCAAAGACTCGTCAATGCTCGCCGCGGCCGTCTTCTCGCCCGCCTTGCTGATCCAGATCTTCGTCGTGAGGAAGATGTCGCCGCGGGCGACGCCGCTCTCGGCGATCGCCTGTCCCACCTCCGCCTCGTTCGCATAGGCTTGGGCGGTGTCAATGGAGCGGTAGCCGACCTCGAGCGCGTCCTTCACGCACCGCACGCATTCCGCGGGCGTGACCTGATAGACGCCGTAGCCGATGAGCGGCATCTCAACGCTGATGTATTTCATTCTCTCTCTCCTTGATGTCCGCCCGCTCTTCCGCAGGTGCGGCCGGGCGCGATCATCCGCAGGTCCGTGGCTTCCATTCTGAATCACGCGGTTCGGGACGGCGAAACGGAAACTTTCGCGTGCTTGCCTCTTTCTTTCAGAAGTGCCGCGCCGGTGAGCGGCGTTCCAGGGAGTGAGGCGCCGGCGGAAGCGATGACGAAAACTGCATATTTAAGTGAAATGGTTTCATGTAACTGAAGGCATGGATGAAGCGTGCACAACAGGCTTCTGCGCCGTCCTTCCGCGGTGCCGACGGACGCCCGAAACGCTCACTTCGCCTCTGCCGCAGGCGATCCCGGCATTTCCCGGGTGAATGCTCCGCGCGTCTGGAGTTACGGAATTTGCACACTTACGTGAAGTAACTTCACCTACTTTCAGGCATGGACCGTGAATGCTAAATAAGGCGGCGGCGGCGACGGACCAGGGAGGCGATGACGAAAACTGCATGCTTAAGTGAAATGGTTTCTTGTACCTGAAGGCATGGATGAAGCATGTACAACAGCCCTCTGCGACGTCCTTCCGCTGTGCCGACGGACGCCTCGAAACGCTCACTTCGCCTCTGCTGCAGGCGATCCCGGCATTTTCCAGGCGAATGCTCCACGCGTCAGGAGTTACGGAATTTGCACACTTAGGAATAGTCAACAAATAAGTTATACGAACCCTCGGATGACATAGTTCCACTGAC
>NZ_JAUNSF010000129.1 GCF_030539355.1 Sutterella sp. | reverse complement strand
GATGCCGTCGTTCGAGTAGGTGCCGATGTTCGTGATGTCGTTGTGCTCGAAGACCTTGGTGCCGTTGAAGTCAATGGTCTTGCCCGGGTTCTCGAAGCAGTCGGCGAAGCGCGCGACGGGGATGGTTTCGCTGCCCTTCCAGGGGAGCGTCGAGGGCTTCACCGGCTTCGTGCCGCCCGAGATGCCGCCGAGGAACGGGCCCGTGGCCATGGGCGAGCCGCCCGAGGAGTACTGATAGTTCGTGCCGATGCCGCCGCCGGGAAGGCCGATCTGGCCCAGGGCTGCGGCGAGCGCGAAGCCCATCCAGTGCGGCTGCTCGCCGAACTGGATGCGTTGGATTCCCCAGCCCATCATGATCATCGTGCGGTGATCGGCGCACTCATGCGTGAGCGAGATGATGCGCTCGGCGGGCACGCCGCACTCGCGGGCGGCCCAGGCCGGGGTCTTCTCAACGCCGTCGGTCTTGCCCATCACGTAGTCACGGAGCTCGGGCCAGCCGTAGCAGCACTTGGTGAGGAAGTCGGTCGCGACCTTGCCGCTCTTCACGAGCTCGTGGATCATGCCGAGCATCATCGCGCAGTCCGTGCCGGGACGCGGGGCGATCCATTCGCTCCCGAGGTACTCGGCCGTGTCGGTCTGAATCGGGTTGATCGAGATGGTCTTCGTGCCCTTGGCCTTGAGCGCACGGAAGTAGCCGTAGGAGTTGTGGAGCGTCGTCAGCCAGTCGATGTCATTCGTGACGATCGGGTCCGCGCCCCAGAGGAGGACGCGCTCGCTGTGATTGATGACAACATCCCAGGAGGTCGAGCGCGGATCGCCCGTGCCGACAACGTAGGGGAGGATGCGGCTGATGGCGGCGGTGGAGTACGAGTTGATGCACTTGATGAAGCCGCCGCGGAGGTTGAGCATGCGCTGCTGCAGATTGATCGCGGCGTTGACCTTGCCCGTCGACATCCAGCCGTAGGAGCGGCCGAAGACCGCGGACGGTCCCCAGGTGTCGTAGACGCGGTTGATCTCCTTCGCAACGAGGTCAAGCGCCACGTCCCAGGAGACGCGCACGAACTTCTCCTCGCCGCGCTTTTCGCGCGAGGCGGGGCCGTTCTTCAGGTACCCCTCGCGGACCATCGGGTAGCGGATGCGCGAGGACGAGTACGGCAGTTCGCAGAGACCGTTCATGTTGACGGTCGGGGCGTAGTCGTGCTCGAAGGGCTTGAGGTGAGTCATCTTGCCGCCGTGGATTTCGGCACGCACGATGCCCCAGCGGGAGGCCGTGATCACCTCGTTCTCGTTGATGGTCGAGCGGCCGAGACTGAAGGTGTTCGAGTACCTGATGTCCTCGGCGGTGGGCAGAAGCTTCGGAGCCTCGGGGAAGAGCGCGGCGCTCTTCAGAGCGGCGGGATTGCCGGGGAGAACCTCGGCGGGCTTGGCAGCGGCTTCGGTATGCGGAAGGACGGCTGCGGCGGTGCCGGCGGCACCGACGGCCAGAAAGCCGCGACGCGTGAGCCGGGACATGTTTCTTCTCCTTTTGGAGTTATGAGTTATGTCCCGCAACTCTAGCGATCTAACTCTTTCGGGGGAGAAGATTCACGCACTGGATTTGACCGTATACGTATCGCCAGCATCCTCTTAATAGAAAACTAACCTACGGTTATTCCTGAAATGAATAGCGCTTTTCACCTCGGACCTGCTCTGTGACACGAAGGGGGTTCAGTAAGACTGCGTGCAATCAGGCGACGGTTTCAAGTCCGTTTCTGTCACTTCCAGCGCGTTATGAACGGCGACGCCGGGATCCGGTTCCGTCCAGCGGCTCACCCGAACGAGCGCGGTTGAGGCGATGTTGCCGCAGGCGAGCGCGGACGTGGGCACGTCCATCGTGAGGGTGTTGGCGTTGCCGTGCACGTCGATCCGCCGGCCGCCCAAATTCCTCGGGTCGAACCAGCCGCCGTGGTGGACGCAGACGACGCCCGGCATCACGCGGTCGGTGACGAGCGCCTCGGAGAGGAGCGCGCCTCTGCGGTTCTCGACGAGCACGATGTCCCCGGTGGCGATGCCGCGCTTCTCCGCATCCGCGGGCGAGATCCAGCAGGGCTCGCGGGGCGGGATCGGCTCGGAAGCAGCCGCGCCCGGCTTCGCGCCGTCAAGCTGACTGTGAAGCCGGCGACGGCTCTTCACGCAGAGAAGCGCGAGCTCTTCCGGGTCCGTGCGGGTGTTGAGGCCCTCGGAAGCCGGGAGGTACGTCGGGTGCCCGGGGCAGTCCGGATAGTTGTAGCCCGCTATCTTGGGCGACCAGAGCTGGATGAGGCCGCTCTCGGTCTTCAAGGGATGCGCCTGCGGATCCTCGCGGAAATCCGCGAAGGCCACGTATCGGCGGTCCGCTTCCCTGACGGGGAACCAGTGGTCGCCCTTCGCCAAGAAGTCGTCAAAGGCGGGGAGCGGCACGCCCATGGCCTTGGCCCTGTCCGCGGCCTCGTCCCAGGTGCGGCGTATCCACCCCGCTTCGTCGAGCCCCTCGGTGAAGGCCGCCTCGACACCGATGCGCTTCGCGAGCTCGGAGAAGATCGAGTAGTCGCTCCTCGCCTCGCCCACGGGATCGATCGCCCGCTGCATCGCAACGATCCCCTCGTTCGTGTAGCAGCCGACGTTCGTGATGTCGTCGTGCTCGAAGACTGTCGCGGCCGGCAGAACGATGTCGGCGTGGCGCGCGGTGGCGGTCCAGACGCTGTCCGTGACGATCACGACCTCGGGACGCCTCCAGGCGCGCTCGAGCCGCATCGTGTCGGGCTGGTGCGCGAAGGGATTGCCGCCCGCCCACATGACGAGCCGGATGTCGGGATAGGTGACCTTCGTGCCGTTGAAGTCGATGGTCTTACCCGGGTTCTCGAAGCAGTCAACGAACCTTGCGACGGGGATGACGCGGCTTCCCTGCCAGGGGCAGGCCGCGGGAACGACGGGCTCGACGGCGCCGGAGATGCCGCCTAAGAAAGGCCCGGTGGCCTTCGGCGCGCCGCCCGATGAGTAGTGGTAGTTGGTGCCGATGCCGCCGCCCGGGAGTCCGATCTGGCCCAATGCCGCGGCGAGGGCGAACCCCATCCAGTGGGGCTGCTCGCCGTACTGGATCCTCTGGATCCCCCAGCCCATCATGATCATCGTGCGGTGGTCGGCGAGCTCATGCGTGAGCGCGACAATCTCCGCTTCTGGGATCCCTGTCTCACGCGCGGCCCAGACGGGCGTCTTCTCAACGCCGTCCTCACCGCCCATGACGTAGGCGAGAAACTCAGGCCACCCCGCGCAGCGGGTCTCGAGGAACCCGGTCGCGGCCCTGCCGGAGCTCACGAGCTCATGGATCATGCCGAGCATCAGCGCGCAGTCCGTGCCCGGGCGCGGCGCGATCCAGCGGCTTCCGAGCCGGTCCGCGGTCTCGGGACGGAGCGGGTTGACGGCGATCGTCGGAATGCCCTTTTCCTTCACCTCACGCAGATAGCGCGCATAGGGGTGCACGGTCGTGAACCAGTCGACGTCATTGGTCACGACAGGGTCCGCGCCCCAGAAAACGATGCGCTCGGCGTGCTCGAGCACCACCTCCCAGCAGGTCGACCTCGGGTCACCCGTGCCGACGACATAGGGGAGGATCTTGCTCACGGCGGCGGTCGAGTAGCTGTTGACGCACTCGAGAAAGCCGCCCCGGAGGTTGAGGAGGCGCCTCACGAGCGTCACCGCGGAATTGATCTTCCCCGCGCTCATCCAGCCGTAGGAGCGGCCGAAGACCGCGGAGGCCCCATACGTGTCATAGACGCGGTTGATCTCGCGCGCGGCGAGGTCAAGCGCCTCGTCCCAGGAGACCCGGACGAACTTCTCCCCGCCCCGGCGGTCGCGCGAGGCGGGACCTCGCTCCAGGAACCCTTCCCTCACCATCGGGTGAAGAATGCGCGAGGGTGAGTAGGGGAGCGCAAGCAGGCGGTCGAGGTTGGGCGACGGCGCCTCGTCCTTTTCGAAAGGACGCACGGAGACGAGGCGCCCGTCCGAGACGTGCGCCCTCACGATTCCCCAGTGCGTCGCCGTGATGATGTCGCGCTCCATGGGCCGTTCCGCTGCTCTTTTGTTTTTTCTGACGTGCCAGGGAGAAGGGATCAGTTGACCGAGCCTTCTTCCTCGTCCTCTTCGAAGTCGTCGTCGCCGAAGAGCTCGCGGTCAAGGGCCTCGTGCTCGGCGGCGGTCATGCCGCGGCCCTGGAGCTCCGCGAGCGAGCCTTCGAGCACGCGGATCGCGGGACGGCGGTCGGCGTGGAGCGTGAGCTCGACGGCGGCCCCGAACCCGTCGGGGCTCCCGGGGATGTCATTGGCGAGCGTGCCCCTGACCTTTCGGCCCGCGGCCGCCGGCGTCTGGAAGTCGCGCAGATACGCGTCATGGTCCCCGGGCGCGACCTCGGCCCAGACGCCCCAGGTGAAGCTTCCCGGCTCGTCGGCGAACGGGATCTCGATCACGCCGAAGAGAAAGCGCTCGCCGGTCTCGAGCGCCGCGAAGTCCTCGTTGAACTTCCCCGCCGCATAGCGCGACGTGTAGTCAAGCTGCCAGAGGCAGTCGGGAAGCTTCATCTGGATGTCGCGGGCAAGGCTCTCTTCGTCCGCCTCGGGGGCGGGGATCTCGTCGATGAGGTCGGTGGTCATGTCTCTTCTCTTTACGCGGGGTATCGGGTGACTCGTGTCATGCGGGGAGGAAATGATGCCCTCCCCGCGGTCCGGCTCAACTGAAGTCGGGCATTCACTATATCGCGCCGAAGGTTGCGCGGGCGCATACTTCGACGGGCATACATCAAGGAACCGTCTCCCGACGCCACCCGCCGCCAGGACATAAAAGCAAGAACATGAATCTCGCCCTCTTCCTCCACCACATCGAACTCTGCGCACCGCTCTTCATCGTCGTCGCCGTCGGCTGGGCGATGATGAAGACCCGCTTCTTCTCGCCCGATGTTCCGAAGGCGCTCGGCAGCTTCACCTTCCGGTTCCTGATGCCGGTGATGCTCTTCGATCTCCTGAGCGACCTCTCGAACATGCCGCCCATCGACTGGCGCGTGCTCCTCGCCTTCTTCGGCTCCTGCCACATCGTCTACATCCTCGGACGCATCGGCGCGAAGAAGTGCTTCAACACCACGACCGAGGGCACGACGGTGCTCGCGATGGCAGGCATCTTCGGCAACAACGTGCAGATCGGCGTGCCGGTCGTGCACGTGAGCCTCGGCCAGGCCGCGATGCCGACCGTCTCGATCCTCATCCTCTTCAACGTGCTGCTGCTCTGGACGGTGGCGATCGCCTCGGTCGAGTTCGGCCGCTCGGGGCGCATCACCGACTTCAAGGCGGTCTTCCGCCCGATGCTGCGCGTCTTCAAGAATCCCGTCGTGCTCGGCATCCTCGCGGGCTGCGCCTGGGGCCTCACGGGCTGGGAGCTCCCGCTCTTCGCGAGCGAAAGCGTGAAGTTCATCTCGCGCGCGACCGCCCCGATGTGCCTTGTCGTGGTCGGCATGGGGCTTGCGAAGCACAGCTTCACGGCGGCGCTCCCGAAGGGCATCTTCACGACCGTGATGAAGCTCGCGGTGCAGCCGCTCCTCGTCTGGGTGATCGCGAAGATGATCGACCTCGGCGAACTCGAGACCAACGCCGCGGTGCTCCTTGCCGCGCTTCCCGTCGCCATCAACATCTACCTGATGAGCCAGGAGTTCGGCGCCGAGGAGGGCGGGGCGAGCAACGGCATCTTCCTCTCGACCTTCGTCTCGGCGGTGACGGTGCCGCTCACACTGACGCTCCTTGGCGTCACGCCGCCGCTCTGACGGCCTGCTGACGAAAACGCCGGAGACAATGCGGCCCGCCTTCCGGAACCTCCGGGGCGGGCCGTTTCCGTGTTCAGAGCGTCAGCGTCGCTTTACGCGGCGAACTGCGCCTCGGCGAACTTCCAGTTCACGAGCTTCGTGAAGAAGGCCTCGATGAACTTCGGACGCGCGTTGCGGTAGTCGATGTAGTAGGCGTGCTCCCACACATCGAGGGTAAGAACGGGCTTCTGACCGGCCGTGAGCGGCGTGCCGGCGTTCGAGGTGTTGACGATCTCGAGCTTCCCGTCGGCGTTCTTCACGAGCCACGTCCAGCCGGAGCCGAAGTTGCCCGCGGCCTGCTTGCTGAAGGCGTCGACAAACGCTTCGAAGGAGCCGAAGGCCGCCTCGATCGCGGCGAGAAGCGCACCCTCGGGACGGCCGCCGCCGTTGGGCGTCAGGCACTGCCAGAAGAAGCTGTGGTTGAAGGTCTGCGCGGCGTTGTTGAAGAGGCCGCCCTTGGCGCCGAGGATGATCTCCTCGAGGGACTTGCCTTCCCACTCGGAGCCCTTCACGAGGCCGTTGAGGTTCGCGACGTACGTGCGGTGGTGTTTCCCCCAGTGGTACTCAAGCGTCTCGGCGCTCATCGCCGGAGCAAGGGCATCGATCGCAAAGGGGAGCTCGGGGAGCTGGAATTCGGACATGGGGATCTCCTTGAAATCCGACCCGGGGACCGGGTCTGTTGTTTTGGTATGCCTATCTTACAGAGGTTTTCGATAAGAGAAAACTTAAAACATGCCTCTTCGACGCGACGAAATTGTTTCGGATTCCGTCCGATCAATTTTGGCTATTCCCCTGATAGATCAGGGCTTTGCCGGGTCTACGCCGTCGGGCGTGCGCTTCACCTCGCGGACATCGGCCGCGGCGGACCCGTCGGCGAAGACGATCTCCACCGACTGCCCCAAGCGGAGCATGCCGGCGCGGGTGGCGAGCCCCCCGGCCGTGCGGATGCGGGCGTACCCCGCCCGCAGCGGACGGTTCGGGTCGGCGAGCGCGAGGGCGCTCTCCTGAGCGCGCAGACGCGCTTCGAGCACCCCGAGACGGGGGAGCGGATCGGGGCGTCTTGCCGCGGCGCGCGTGAGTTCCCGGGCGGCGTTCGCGAACGCTGTCCTCACGGCACTTTCGAGCCGCTCCTCGGGCCAGCCGAGCCTCTGAGCGCGGCGCTCCTCGGCGGTCTCCGCAAAAGTCATGAGCTGCGCCGAGAGCCGGCCGAAGCGCCGGTCTGCACTTTCGAGCACCGCGCCGGGGTCGGCGAGGAAGTTCGCGGCCCGGTCCGTGCGCGCCTGAGCCCGCGCGAGCATCTGCTGCGGGTCCGCGAGAAGGCGCTCGGCGCGGCGGAGCCTTTCCCCGGGACCGGCGAGCGCCCGGGCGGGGTCGGCGAGGA
>NZ_JAUNSF010000128.1 GCF_030539355.1 Sutterella sp. | reverse complement strand
AAGCCTCGCGAGTTCTCGCGGAGTTCAGCCTTTCGGAGCTGTCAAAGACAGGAAGAAGATGATCTCGACCACGTCGCCCTCGGCGAGCACGCGCGCCGGGAATTCCTTCGGGTCGAGGAACTCCTCGTTCACCGAGACGGTGACGAACTGCGGGGTGTCGACCTTCCTGATCGCGAGGAGCTCGGTCACCGTGGTGCCTTCAGGCACTTCCAAGGCCTTGCCCTGAACTGTGATTTTCATCTGAATTGTCCTTCAATGTCTTTTCAAAGGGGGCGGGACAGACTTCCCCCGGCCCCCGGTGTGTTCCGCTGCCTCTCAGTCGACGAGCTTCTTGACCCACAGCAGGTGCGTGCCGTCGGGCAGGTCCTCGCGCGCGAGCACTTTCTGGCCCTCGGCCTCGAAGCTCCTCGGGACGTTCCCGAGCGGCTCGCCGCCGTTGAGCTTTATTTCGAGCACGTCGCCCACGTCGAGGCCGTCAAGCGCGACCTTGGCCTTGACGAACGTGATCGGGCAGGTGACGTCGGTGATGTCGACGCGGTCGGTGACCTCAAAGTCCTTCTCTGTCATCTCCGGCCTCCTTATTCCGTCTTCCCGTCCGCGGCATCGGCGGCATTGGCGGCCGCGATCGCCTGGCGGAAGTCCTCGATCAGGTCCTCCGCGTCCTCGATGCCGACCGAGACGCGCACGGTGTCGGGGAAGACGCCGGCGGCGGCGATCTGCTCCGGGGTGGAATGGGCGTTGATCGTCTTCTCGGGCGCGATCACGAGCGTTCTCACGTCACCGATGTTGGTGGCGAGGCAGACGTGCCTGAGCGCGTTCATGAAGCGGAAGGCGCGCTCGCGGCTGCCGAGGCGGAGCGTCACGATGCCGCAGCCGAGCCCGCGGAAGTCGCGGGCGATGAGCTCATGGTCGGGGTGACTGGCAAGCGTGGGGTAGGTCACCGTGACGCCGGGGAGGCCGTCCAGCGATTCGGCCAAGGCCTTCGCATTGGCGCAGATGCGCTCCATGCGCAGGCCCAGGGTCTCGAGGCCGTTGACCGCGAGGTACGCGTTCTGCGGCGCGATGCAGCCGCCGAGGTTCTTCCAGATGGCGTTCCTCAGCTGCGCCGTGAAGGCGAAGCGCCCGAACTTCGCCGAGTGGGCGAGCGCGCGGTGCTTCGTCGCGTCCCACTTGAAGTTCCCCGAGTCGATGATGACGCCGGAGATGGCATTGCCGCTCCCGGCGATGTACTTCGAGACCGAGTGGATGACGATGTCGGCGCCGAGCTCGATCGGGCGCAGGATCCAGGGCGTGACCGTCGTCGCGTCAAGCACGAGCGGGACGCCCGCGGCGTGGGCCACCTCGGCCACGGCCCGCACGTCGGTGACGGCGAGGCTCGGGTTCGAGATCACCTCGCCGAAGACGAGGCGCGTGCGCTCGTTGAGAAGGGGCTTGACGGACTCGGCCGTGAGCTTCGGGACGTAGTGCGTCTTCACGCCGAACCGTTCGAGGTCCTCGAGGAACTCTGCGGTGCCGCCGAAGAGGGCGGAGGAGGAGACGATCTCGTCGCCCGCGCAGACGAGATTGAGGATCGCCGTCGTGACGGCGGCCATGCCGGAGGCGCAGGCGACGGCCGCGAGGCCGCCCTCGACCTCGGCGAGACGGCGCTCGAGCGCGTCCACCGTCGGGTTCGAGCAGCGCGTGTAGGCGTGCCCCGGGACGCGGCCCTGGAAGACGTCCTCGAGCTCCTCCGCGCTCGGGTAGTGGAATGCGCTCGACTGACAGACGGAGGGCTGCGTGGCCCCGTAGGCGTAGCGGTTCACCGCGTTGCCGTGCAGAAGCGTCGTGTTGAATTTCATGGTGCTTTCCTTCTGAATTGTTGTTTTTTCGGGAATTCGCCGCTGCTCACCTCTTCTCCGGGAAAGAGATCGGTTCAAGGCCGCGGCCGGCATCGGTGTGTAAAAAAGTTCCTGGGGCGAAGGTCGCGGTCCCGCGTTGAGTGGAGTCCTCCCCCGGAGCCATGGGGAAGCGGGTCCAATGCCATTCCCGCTTTCCCTGGAAGCTCCGGGGGAGTCCCCGGACCGAATGCCTTCGCGTCTGTGTTTCCTTCTGTCGGCCTCCCTCAGACGAGCGCCCTGACGGCGCGCACGAGTTCGTCGACCTCGCCCTCGGTGTTGTAGATGCCGAGCACGGGGCGGACCGTCCCCTCGAGACCGAACTTCCTCTGCACGGGCTGCGCGCAGTGGTGACCGGCGCGCACCGCAATGCCGAAGCGATTGAGGTGCTCTCCCACGGCCGGGACGGGAACGCCGTCGAGCGTGAAGGAGAGGACCCCGGAGCGCGCGCGGGGGCTGCCGAAGATGTGAAGGCCCGGGATGCGGGCGAGTTCGGAGAGCGCATAGGCCGTGAGCTCGTGCTCGCGCTCCGCGACCGCGGCCATGCCGATGCCTCCAAGCCACTTCACCGTGGCTCCGAGCCCGACGGCGTCGGCGATGCTGCCGGTGCCGGCCTCGAACTTCGCGGGAGCCTCGTTGTAGACGGTCCGCTCGAAGGTCACGTCGCGGATCATGTTGCCGCCGCCCTGCCAGGGCGAGGCCTCGGCCCAGAGCTCACGACGCCCGTAGACCGCGCCGATGCCGTTGGGACCGTAGATCTTGTGGCCGGAGAAGACGAAGAAGTCCGCGTCGAGCGCCGTGACGTTCACGGGCAGGTGGGCCGCCGACTGCGCGCCGTCGACGAGCACCGGGACGCCGTGCCTGTGCGCGAGCGCGATGATCTCCGCCACGGGCGTGATGGTGCCGAGCGTGTTCGAGACCTGCGCGACCGTGAGGAACTTCGTGCGGCGCGTGAAGAGCGTCGGGAGCACGCGGAGATCGATGTCGCCGCGCTCATCCACCGGTATCACGCGGATCACGGCGCCGGTCGCCTGGGCAATGAGCTGCCAGGGGACGATGTTCGCGTGGTGCTCGAGCTCGGAGACCAGGATCTCGTCGCCGGGACGGAGCCTCGGGCGCACGAAGGCCTGGGCGACGAGGTTGATGCCCTCGGTCGTGCCGCGCATCCAGACGACGTCGTCCTTGCTCGGAGCCCCGATGAAGTCGGCCACCGCCTGGCGGGCGCCCTCGTAGGCGTCGGTCGAGCGGGCCGCGAGCTCGTGGGCCGCGCGGTGCACGTTCGAGTTCTCGTGGAGGTAGTAGTCGCTGATGCGGTTGATGACGGCGAGCGGTCTCTGCGTCGTCGCGCCGTTGTCGAACCAGATCACGGGCCTGCCGTTCACGTTCTCCGAGAGGATCGGGAACTCGGCGCGGATCGCCGAGAGCGACTTCGAGCCGATCACCGGGTCGCCGGACTGCTCGCGGGCGGCAGGGGCAGCGGGAGCTGCGCCTGCCGCGGTCGATTCAGCGGCGGAGGCCGGCACCACGCGCGGAGAGATCACACCCGCCGGGACGGCCGGCTGCGCAGGAGCGGCCTCGGCCGCTGCGGGAGCGGCATCGAATCCGGGCTCGGAGAAGCGCCGGGCGAGCTCGGCCCAGGGCGAGGCGTCGACGGCTCCGGGGGCGGAGAGGCGTCCGAGCGCGCGGGCGGCCTTCGCGGCGCCCTCGGAGAGCGTCGCGACATCGCCCGCGGCGGCCGCGTCAAGGCACTTGCCCGGATTGAACTCCGGGAAGTACCCCGCGGCGAGCCTCGCGAGCGTGTCCGCAGAGGGCAGACCGAAGGCCTCCGGGTTCTGGAGTTCAGTCCTCGTAGTCATGGTACTCACCCACTTCGACGTCCTCGAGCACCGCAATGGCGTCGTCGGCGAGGATCGCCGCCGAGCAGTAGAGCGAGAGGAGGTAGGAGGCGACGCCGCGGTCGTTGATGCCGGTGAAGCGCACGGAGAGCCCGCGGCCCGCCTCGTCCTTGAGGCCCGCCTGGTAGAGGCCGATCACGTCGCGCTTCGCCTCGCCCGTGCGGATGAGGAGGATGTTCGTCTTGCCGCTCTGGCTCTTCGGCTCCTTCAGGCCGTCGACGAGGAGCTTGTTCGAGGGCAGGATCGGGATGCCGCGCCAGGTGAGGAAGGTGCCGCCCTGCAGGTTCACGGTCGCGGGCGGGACGCCGCGCTTCGTGCACTCGCGGCCGAACGCGGCGATCGCGCGCGGATGGGCGAGGAAGAACGAGGGCTCCTTCCAGACCTTGCTGATGAGCTCGTCGAAGTCGTCGGGCGTGGGGGCGCCGGACGCGGAGCGCGGCTGGATGCGCTGGCCCGGGGCGATGTTCTTGAGGAGACCGTAGTCATCGTTGTTGATGATCTGGCTCTCCTGCCTCTCGCGCAGCGACTCGATCGCGAGCGCGAGCTGTTCCTCGGCCTGGTCGTAGGGCGAGGAATAGATGTCCTCGACCGCGGTCGAGACGTTGAGAATCGTGGAGATGTTGTTGAGGACGTACTCGCGGGGCTTCGTCTCGTACTCGATGTAGCCGGACGGAATCACCGCGCTCGGCTTCTCCTGGCTGCAGAGGACGTCGAGCGGCGTCTCGCCCTCGACCACGCGGTTGACGCGGTAGAGGCCCGTCTCGAGCCCCTTGAAGTCGAGGAAGCGTGTGAGCCACTTCGGCGTGATGGCGCCGTACTGCGGGCGGGTCTTCGTTACGTTGGCAAGGTTGTAGGCCGCGGCGCGGGAGAGCGCGTTCAGTTCATTGCGGCCGTTCGTCTGATCGGACATGATGGGTGTTTTCCTGAAAAAGCGAGGTTTGCGTTTCTGATGATTCTGTCTTTCACGGGATACGCGTCGTCACTGCGTCTCCCTGCTGTGCGTGTGTCCGGTCAGTAGCGGGGCATCGAGGGATCGACCTCGCGGGCCCACTCGTCGATGCCGCCCTCGAGGTTGAGGCACCTGCCCCTCCAGCCCGCCTCGATGATCGTGCGAGCGGCGAGGATGCTTCTCTTCCCTTCGCGGCAGAGGAAGATCAGGTCGGCCTCAGGGTCGAGCTCGTCCCTGCGGCGGGCGAGCTGTCCCACGGGAATCCACTTCGCGCCGGGGAACTTCGCGATGGCGCGCTCGTGAGGCTCGCGCACGTCGATGAGCTCGATGCGGTCGCCCCGGTCGAGCCGGGCTCTGAGCTCCTTCGCTGTGATGGAGTCGATCGGAATCCCGTCCTCGTCCGCCTTGTGCAGACCGCAGAACTCCTCGTAGTCGATCTCCTCGAGCCTCGTGATCGTCGGGTGCTCGCCGCATATGGGGCACGCGGGGTTCTTCTTCGTGCGGAATTCGTGGAACTTCATGCGCCAGGCGTCAATCAGAATCAGGCGCCCGATCAGCGGCTCCTCGGCGCCGACGATGAGCTTTATGACCTCGGTCGCCTGGATCGAGCCCACGAGACCGGCGAGCGAGCCGATCACGCCGCCCTCGGCGCAGGACGGGATCACCCCCGCGGGCGGGGGCGACGGGTAGAGACACCTCCAGCAGCCGCCGCGGCGCGCGTCGAAGACGCCCGCCTGGCCCTCGGTCTGGTAGATGCCGCCGAAGACGTCGGGCTTGCCGGCGAGCACGCAGGCGTCGCTGATGAGATAACGAGCGACGAAGTTGTCGGTGGCGTCCGCGACGATGTCGTACTGACTGATGATCTCAAGGGCGTTTTCCTTCGTGAGCCGCGTCTGGTGCACGACGGTCTTCACCTTCGGGTTGATCGCGCGCACGCTGTCCCGGGCGCTCGCGGCCTTCGGGCGCCCCACGTCGCGGGTGCCGTGTATGACCTGGCGCTGCAGGTTCGTCTCGTCCACGAGGTCAAAGTCAAGGAGACCGAGCGTGCCCACGCCGGCGCTCGCAAGGTAGAGCGCGAGCGGGGCTCCCAGGCCGCCGCAGCCGATGATGAGGACCTTCGCGGCCTTGAGCTTCTTCTGGCCCTTGACGCCCACCTCGCGCAAGAGGAGCTGGCGGGAGTAGCGCAGGATCTCGTCGTTTCCGAGCGTCACCTTCTCCGCGGGCACCTCAGCGGGCGCATCCGTTGCACCGGAGCCACCGGAGATCGCGGGCACGAGGAGGATCTCGGCGTCGGCGGGAAGCAACGCATCGGGGCCTCCGATCTCCTCGAGGGACTTGCTGCCGACGAAGAGATTGAGAAACCCCTGCACCTCGCCCGCGTCGGTGAAGAGCGCGGGGCGAAGCGCCGGGTGAATTTCGGCGAGGCGCTCGAGCGCCTCGCGGGCGGTGCGGGCCTCGACGGCCGCCTCGCGCTCGCGGCCCGCGAGGCCGCGCAGCGTGGCGGGAATGAGAATTCGGACGGTCATGATTGCTGTGGCATTGGAATCGGGATCCAGCGCACTTTCCCCGTTGAAAGGAGAGAAACGGGAAGGATGCGCCGGTCAGCTCAGAGCTTACAGGGTTTATACCTTTATTATTCCGATAAACGGAATGAATCAATCCGATTCGTGAGAAGATTGAGGTAATACCTGCGCCAGGTCAATCGCGCATCAGGCGCGCTGATGAATAAGAAAACTGTTGCAGTGGCACGGCTTCGCGCGCGACAATCTCAGTAACCGTCCGATAAAGGCGGCTTCAGGGTCGCCGCCGGATGACACAGGACTCTAGAAAAGGAGCTTTCACCATGCCCGGCAGAATCAGTGCAAAGGATGTGAAGGGTCTGCCCGCAGGGGCAGTGATCATCGAGGGCAGGCGCGTCGCCTTCCGCTACATCTTCAGGAAGAACGGCGTCCGCATGACCGAGACCGATCTGATCGGCATGGTGAACGACACCGACGAGTTCGTCCCGAACATGCGCTACAGCATCAAGCCCTACGCAAAGGAGGACCGTCCTCCCGAGCGCTGGGAGGATGCCGGCAAGCGCGCCGAGGCATTTGCCAGGCTCCGCGCCCGTGACGAGCTCGACGCCGCGAATCCGGGAAACCCTGCCGCGAAGCCCGCGGCGAAGAAACCCGCCGCGAAGGCGGCTCAACCCGAAAGGAAAGCCGAGGAGAAGCTCATGGCTGAAGCGAAGAAAAAGACTGTGAAGAAGGCTGCTGCCCCGAAGGCGGCGGAGCCCGAGAAGAAGGTCGAGGCCGAGGCCCCGAAGAAGGCGGTGAAGAAGGCCGCCGCTCCGAAGGCCGAAAAGGCCGCTCCCGCGAAGAAGGCGCCGGCGAAGAAGGCTGCGCCCAAGGCCGCCGAGCCCGAAGTGAAAGCCGAGGAGAAGCCGGCTGAAAAGGCTGCTCCCGCGAAGAAGGCCCCCGCCAAGAAGGCTGCTGCTCCGAAGGCTGCGAAGGCCGAGAAGCCCGCCGAAAAGGCCGCTCCCGCGAAGAAGGCTCCGGCGAAGAAGGCCGCCGCTCCGAAGGCCGCGAAGGCTGAGAAGCCCGCCGAGAAG
>NZ_JAUNSF010000127.1 GCF_030539355.1 Sutterella sp. | reverse complement strand
GGCGTCCATCAGGGCCGCGACGGCGGCAAGCCTCGCCTCGTCGGCGGCGGCCGTGATCATCGCTTCGCCGAGCGGCGCGAGCTCAGTGATCAACTTCACGTCCTTGTTCGCATCGAGGAAGCTTCTGAAGGCTGCCCGGCGCTCGGCGAGGCCGCGCGTGAGCGCGGTCCAGCGGGCGCGAAAGCCCTCGACCCCGCCGCGGGTCTCCGTGAGATCCGGGACGGCGGTGAGGCGCATGAACTCGGTGAAGAGATCCACGCCGAGCGGAACGGCGGCCGAGCCCTCCTGGTTCGTTTCGCGAACCGGCTGGAAGAGCGCGTTGCCGCGGATCGCCTCGACCCGGGTCGTGAGCGCCGCGCGCTGGTCGCTGAGCCTGCGCTCGACCGTCGTGCGCGTCGACGTGATCGCCTCGCGCGTGAAGGCATGGCGGTCAGTGTGAAGCGCCGCATCATGCTGCGTCGAGACGAGGTGCTGCTCGAGCAGACTCAAGTCGTCCATCAGCTCGCTACGGTACTCCGCGAACGCACGGTCGAGACGGGCGTTCGGGTTGGCGGCGATCATGCGCCTCGCGGCGTCGCCCGCCTTCTCCATCACCTTGTCGGCGCCGGGGACGTTCTTTGTGGCGAGGTCAAAGAGTTTCTGGCCGGGTGTCTGAACGGCCGCGCCCGAGACGCCGAGGCTCATCGCCTCCTTCAGTTCGGGCGTGATGAGCGCGTTCGCACTGGCCGTGCGCGCGGCGATGTCACGCCAGCGCGCGACCGCCTCGTCGATCGCGACCGGGTCCTTCACGGCTGCGAGGCGCCGCGCATCGGCCGCGGACTTCGCGATGGTCTCCGCGGCCTCGGCGGCCACGTTGACACGCTGCCAGAGCGTCGAGGGGAAGGCCGTTCCCGCCGAGAAGCTCGAGAGCAGCATCGAGACGCCCGCGCGAGAGGCCGACTCGTAATCGTTCGAGAGCACGATCGTCGCGTTGAGACGGTCGGCCATGCGGTCGCTTTCCGGATGGAACGAGGAGAGGATGCCGATCGTCGAGTCCGGCATCTCCGGGTAGAGGTAGTCGAGGAACGCCGCGAGCGAGGACTTCGAGTAGAGGGGGTTCTGCTGGCGGTCGGTCCAGCCCACCTTCGAGCGGTAGTCCGCGAAGCTCAGCAGGGCGAAGACCGCGTCACGCTTGTCGTGCGTGAAGGGACCGGAGGAACTGCCGGCGAGATTGAAGTCGCGCTCGAGGAGCGTGAGCGCCGGCAGGAACGACATGTGCGTCTGCACCTGGTCGAAGAGGAAGCGGCGCGAGCGGCGCTCAAGGTCTCCGCTGATTCCGAACTGCAGCAGCGACGAGGCCTTCAGTCCCCAGGGCGCGTAGATCGGACGGCTCGTCTCCGAGTAGGCCGTGCGGAAGAAGTCGAGACGGCTCATGCTCGAGCCGCCCGGGAAGGGGCGGTCGAAGACCGTGCCCGGCCCCGACTGCGGAGAGAGCGTGAGGAGCGGGGCGTGCGTGATGCGGCCGTCGCGGAAGGTGTCGCTCAGCATCGTGTAGTACTGCGCGTCGTCGACGAGCTCATCCTTGAAGGGCTCGGTCTCGAACCACGCGGCGTAGAGCCACCAGCCGGCGAGCGCGAGCATCGCGACGCAGAGCGCATGCACCGGAAGACGGCGCTTGAGCGCCGCGCGGCGCGTGAAGCGGGCGCTGTCGGTGAGCTGGAAGATCCACTGCCCGAGAAGATTCGTGATGAAGAAGGGCCGGCCTTCGCCGCGCTCGCCCGTGGGCAGCTGCTCGACGGCGGTGTCATCCACCGATCGGCCCGCCGTGGCGGCGAGGTCGCGCGAGAAGGCGGGGCCCGTCTGCATGGCGGACGTGAAGGAGACGCCGGCGAGTTCGACGGACTTCACGCCCACGAAGTCGCCGCCGCCGAAGATCGTGCGCAGGTACGTCTCAAGCCCGTCCCTGAGCTCGGAGAAGCTCTCGGGGAAGAGATAGATGCCGGCGGTCTTCTCAAGACGGCTCGAGCCCACGCGTCCCACGACCGAGGTCGTGCGCATGAGCCCCGGAACGGCCTCGCGCAGGCGCTCGACGGTCCTCGTCCAGAAGTTCCCGAAGTCGGCCTCGTCAAAGCCCGGGCCCGTGTGCGAGGGCTGCCAGCCGAAGGACTGGTGGCGCATGCTGTCGTCGAGCTCGCTCATGAAGTCGCCGAATCCGGCGACGCGGTCAAGCTTCGTGACCACGACGTGCACGGGGAGCACCATGCCGAGCCGCGCCGTGAGGCTCTCGAGCTCGGCGGCGATCAGCATCGCCTTCCTGCGGGCGAGCGGACGCTCGTCGCCCAAGAGCGCGTCGGCGGGAATCGCGAGGATGATGCCCGAGAGGGGCTTCGCGCGGTTGTGACGCGCGATGAGCTTTTCGAGCGTGCGCATCTCCGCGGAGCTTCCGCCCATCCAGCGGTCGAAGAAGAGACGTCCGGCGAAGTCGAGCACGATGGCGCGGCCGCCGAGCCAGAAGCGCAGCGCCGCCTGGTCGCCCGGCGCGGGGTCGGCCGACGGCGTGAGCTCGAGGTCGCTTCGCTCGAGAAGCGCGGTCTTGCCCGCGGCCGGTTCGCCCACGAGGAGGAACCAGGGCAGGTTCGCCGCCACATGGCTGTTCTGCGCGAGCAGCGTATAGCCCTGGCGGAAGTCGGCCTTCACGTCCTCGGAGCGGTTGGCAAACCCTTCCTTCGCGCGGTCGGCGTCCTCGCCGCCCTTGGCGAGTCCCGCGAGGTTGCGCCAGACCATCAGGTCCTTCTTGATCTCCTCGACCTTCTTGGTGGTCTTGAGCCAGTTCCAGAGGCGCTTGCCCAGGGGGATGACGACCATCACAAGGATGACGAGCGCGAGCGCGACGTTGGTGAGGTCGAGATCGTTGAGGATATCAAGGATCGGATCGAGAAACTCTTCCATCATCTGCCTCCCTTCGGACTCTGCGTGCCGGAGGGCTCGGCTCCGAGCTCAACCCAGCCGTCCGATCCGGACGCCGGCGCGGCCGCGGGCTCCCCAGCGGCATTGCGCTCCGTCTCCGTGTTCGTTCCGGGCGAGGGCGTGACCGAGACGAAGTCGGCCGACTCGCTCTCCATGCGGGTGCTGTATTCGTTCAGATCCTCGAGCTCGTCCTCGGTGAGGATCGAGAGCTGCGGGGCGGCGGAGAAGACCGCGCGGATCACCTCATTGCGGAAGTCCTCGGTCGCCTTGTGAAGCTTCCAGCCGTTCCAGGCGAAGGCCGCGACCAGCACAAGGGCGCAGCATCCGATCGCAAAGGCCGGGTGCGAGAGCCAGGCGTGCTGCTGCTTCTTCGTCGTTTCCTTCGCCTTCGGAGGCGGCGTGATCAGGTCGGTGGCGGGGTTGAAGCCCTGCGGGGCCGCGCCGGCGATCGACTGCATGATCTCGACGGTGCGCCAGCGCTCGGTGCGGTAGATGCCGTCAAAGCCGAGGCCGAGCAGGAGGAAGAAGACCGAGAGCCGCTCGCCCGCGTCAGGGGCGTGCCGGCAGTCCTCGAGGAGCTCGAAGAACTTCTCGTCGCCCGAGAGCTCGCCGAAGTCACGCGCGAGTTCGCGCCAGTCCGCGCTGAAGGAGAAGCCCCCTTCCTTGATCGTGTAGTCGATGAAGAAGATGAGGGGCTGCTCGATGCGCGCGAACGCCTCGGAGAGCGCCGGGTCCTCGGCGGCGCGCCTGCGCACGCTCGCGAGATCCGCGCTCACCTGGTCAAGGGCCTGTGCGGCCGAGGGCTCGAGTCCCGAGCGCTTCAGGAGCCAGTACTCACAGATGCGCTTCAGGACAGGCCGGCAGACTGTCGCGAGATCCTTTGTGATGTCCGTAGCCATTCAAAAGTCTTTTTTCAGAATATTTGTGTTCAGTGTTCATCCTCGCCGGGCGGCGCCTCAGGCGCTCTTCATCACGGTGATGAAGAGCGAGGCCTCGAGGTCCGGGAAGAGCCCGGCGGCGCAGTCGATCGCCGCGCTCCGGCTGTTCGTGATGCGGTTCCAGATGTACTCCGAGCTCTCCGTCTCGAGCCTGAACCAGACCGTGTGCGGGAGCACCGGGAGGTAGCGGGGCGGGTAGCGCATCTCGGTGAGCTTCACGCCGCGCACGCGGCTCGTGCGGTTCTCGGGGTCGATCAGGCGGAACTTGTCGCCCGTCTCGATCTGGCGCACCGCCTCGCGGCTGTCGTTGAGCGAGGTCTTCACCGCGAGGTAGCAGGCGTCGCCCTTCAGGAGCGCCTCGCCCGAGAGCTCCGCCTCGAGGAACCCGGCCGCGGACGCGTGGAAGTCGGCCTTCACATAACCGGCGGCGCCCTCGATCAGGAGCAGCGCGCGGATGCGCGTGAGGATCTCCGAGAAGGCGGGCATCGGGTCAAGGTGGCGGTACGCCGGGACGTCGTCGCACTTCGAGAGCGGCTGCAGCGCCGAGAGTTCTCCGAGGAGCGTTCTCAGTTCAACATAGAGCTGCCAGGGCGTCTCGCGACCGGCGACGAGCTCGCCGCCGAGCTTCGCCTCGAAGCGGTTGAGCGCGAGGAGCTCGAGCATGCGGTGGAGCTTCGTGCCGCCCAGGGTCTCGGCGTTGAACCCCGACTCCTCGAGCAGGCTCTGGATGCGGTCGCGGCGGCCGCGGATTTCAAAGAGGAGTTCGTTGACGAGCATCACGAGCGGGCAGTCATCCGTCACCACGAGGAAAGGCGGCATGAAGTGCTCGTCGACGGCGAGCTTCGGCTCGGAGGCGAGCCTCGAGACCCACGTGAGGCGCACGAGCGGCAGCGCCGTCACGTCGCCCTTCTGCACCGGGTTCGTCGTGAGCGACGCGTTCATCCTGCGGAAGGTGACGTCGGCCTCGGATGCGCCCGTGTTCTCGTCGCGCAGCATCTCGTCGCGCACGGTGTACTGACGACCGTCATCGGCGTCCTCGGAGAGGTTGCCCTCGATCGAGGACCAGTTGGGGAGCGTGAGCCACACGGTCACCTCGCGCGCCGCTTCCGAGCCCGCCTCGCCCGGCGGGTCGATCGTGAGGGGAGCGAGAACGGTGTTGCCTGGCATCGAGAGCTCCTCGCCGCCCGGCATCACCACGCTCATGCGCTTCACCACGACACGGCGTGCGGCGAGCGCCTCCTCGTCGATCTCAAGGTCAAGGAACCCCGAGGGGAAGGGAAACGCGATCGAGCGCTCGGCACGGATCGCCTCGGCCGTCTGCCGCTGCAGGCGCTGCAGGTGCTGCGGCTGCAGAAAGAGGCCGTCGGACCAGTGAAGCTGTTCATTGAATCGCATGTTCTTTCCTCAAGTTCGTCATGTTCTTTCGTCAGGCGTTCGCAATGCGTCACTCGCCCTCGGCGCCGTCGGCGGGGGCCTCGGCCGCGGCGGGTTCGCCTGCGGGGGCACTTGCAGCGGCCGCAGGCTCGGCGGCGGCGGACCCGCCCGCCTGGGCGGCTTCACCCGCGGCGGCGCCCTGTGCGGTCTCATCGCTCGCGAAGTGAATGTTCGTCTCGATCGTCTCGGGCTCGTCGGGCGGGGCCTCCACGGTCTTCACCGAGCTCTTCGGCTTCGAAGCGGGCTTGCCGAGGCGGACCACGCCGCCCGGGGCGATCTCGAACCAGAGGCTGCCGCCCTCGCGCTCGTACCAGTGCTCCGAGCGGATGGGCACCATGATGCGGCGCGGGTCGCCGTCGCCCTCCGCCGCCACGGGCGGGAGGTTCACGAGAACGGCCATCAGCGTCGAGCCGCGCTCCTCAAGCTCGCCCCAGAGCGGATCGTCCTTCGGGACGTTCTTCGGTGACGCGGCGTCCTCGGAGAAGCGCAGCGTCTTGTGGATGAGACTCGCACGCATGGGGTTGCCCGGCTCGAACCAGCGGTCGACGCTGTAGTTGTTCACTCGCTCGGCCTCCTCGGGGTTCACACCAGCGAGGTCCACCTCGATCGAGGGGAGGTAGCCGTAGAGATCCCTCAGATCCTCCGAGAGCCTCACGCCCACCTCGAACTTCGGCGACGAGCAGCCAGCGAGGAGCGCCGCGGCCGCGGCCGCAGCGCCCAGGGTCCTGACAATTTTTCCCATGCGCATACGCTTCATACTTTACTGACTCTTCCACACATCTCACTTGAACCGCGCGGGCATCCGGAACCGCTCGGGCGAGGGCGTGCCTTCCCTGCCCGCAGCCGCAGGGCGGTCCGCCGCGCCCGCGGGCATCCGGTGCGGAGCGCGCTCAAGCTTAAGCCCCTCCTCCCAGGTGCTGCGGCCCATGGCCACCTCAAGGCCGAGCTCAAGCGCGTCCTTCAGACGCTCGCCCGGTTTCCTCGTGCCGCCCGGATGGACGATGACCTGCGTGAGCACGCCCGAGAGCCCGTTGCCGGCGAGGCCCGGCGGCGTCGGAATGAACATCTTGCCCGTGAGGTCAAGATTACCGAAGCTCCAGAAGGCCGTGAGGGCGAGCATGCCCTCGGGCTTGTCGGCGCAGGCGTTGCCCGCGACCGAGGCGGCCTTGGTCTGCTCAAGCTGCGGCAGGGCGATCCACGACCAGACGGCGTCCATCGCGTTCAGGAGCCTGCCTTCGGCGACGCCCTTGGGCGCCGCAGGATTCATCATCTCAAAGACCTTCCGGCTCTCGTCGAGTTCCTGCTTGACTTCCTCGGCTTTCGCGGCCGTTTTCTTCACGATCTCCGCCTCCGAGAAGTCGGGCTGCCTGGGACTGTTCGTCGGCTCATAGTTGCGTGCCATCTCGGCGAGCATCTCGAAGGGATCCCCATCGATCTTGCCGAGCCGCTCCTCGCACTGCTTGTGGAATTCTTTGTTCCATATCTCACGGAACTCGGGCGGGATGAGGGAGTTCACGTAGTCAAGCTGCGCCTGAAGCTCGGCCTTGATGCGCTCGAACGCATCGGCCTCGGCCGCGGGATTCATGAAATCCTTCGGGTTCGCCTTGAAACGCTCGGCGAAGGCCGCGAACGACTCCGGCTCGGCATCCTGGGACGCCTTGGCTCCGGAAGCGCCGTTCTGAGCGCCATCGCCGGGGGCGGCGGCGCTTTCGGGCGCGTCCGGCTTCCCGGTGCCCTCGGCCGCTGCTTCGGCCGCCTGAGCCTCCTTTCCGGCACCCTCAGGGGCTTCCTCCCCTTCCTTCTTTTCTTTCTTCTCGGCTTCCTTTTTCTCAGCCTCCTCGGCCTTGAGCATGGCGTCGCGCTCGGCGAGGGCGAGTTCCTTTCGGAGTGCCGTAACAACCTCATAGCCCCACCAGACGCCGGCGCGGCGGTGCATCGCATAGGCGAGGAAGTCGCACGCGTCCTTGAGGAGATCCGCGTCGATGAGCGCCCGCAGGTACCCCTCGGCGTCCGAGTGCGCGGCGGCGATCGCCTGCGCATGATCGGGCACGGTGTAGTTGTCACCGGCGATGGCCTCGGCCACGGTCTGGTGACGAAGGAGAATCAGA
>NZ_JAUNSF010000126.1:5562-7466 GCF_030539355.1 Sutterella sp. | reverse complement strand
ACGCCGCCCACCGCGGAGCCGTGGCCGTCCATGTACTTCGTGGTGGAGTGCACGACGATGTCGGCGCCCCATTCGAGCGGACGGCAGTTGACCGGGGTCGGGAAGGTGTTGTCAACGATGAGCGGCACGCCGTGCGCATGCGCGGCGCGGGCGAACTTCTCGATGTCGAGGAGCGTCAGCGCCGGGTTGGCGAGCGTCTCGCCGAAGACGAGCTTCGTGTTGGGGCGGAAGGCCTGGGCGAGCTCCTCCTCGGTGCAGTCCGGGTTGACGAAGGTCGCCTCGACGCCCATCTTCTTCAGAGTGCTCGCGAGCAGGTTGAACGTGCCGCCGTAGATGCTCGAGCTCGACACGATGTGGTCGCCCTTCTGCGCGATCGTGAAGACCGAGAAGAAGGTCGCGGCCTGGCCCGAGGACGTGAGCATCGCCGCGGCGCCGCCCTCGAGGGCGCAGATCTTCGCGGCGACCTGGTCGCAGGTCGGGTTCTGCAGGCGGGAGTAGAAGTAGCCGGCCTTCTTCAGGTCGAAGAGGTCCGCCATCTCCTCGCAGGAGTCGTAGGAGAAGGTCGTCGACTCGACGATCGGGAGCTGGCGCGGTTCGCCGTTCTTCGGCTTGTAGCCGCCGACGAGGCAGAGTGTGTCGATGTGCATTGGTGTTCCTTGTTCTTCTGGTCCGGGAGGCGCGTAAAGTTCGCCCGGCCTTTCCGGAGCGCCGTGGATGACACTCCGCGAAGACCGGGCCGGCAGCTTTCGCGCATACGCCTGATCGTATCCTTTAAGCCCGTGAGCTTACGGAAAGAGACGAGGTAATACCTCAATGCACGCATCTCCCGGAGGGGGTAGTCCGGGAAAGTCCCATGAGGGTTTACACGACAGGGGAGCAGAAACGCCTCCCTTTCCCTCAAGCGGGAAGGGGAGGCGCGGGAGACAGCCCCGGGCGGGGCGCGCTTTTTCCTGAAGGTGATCAGCCGGCGGCGGCGACGCCCATCGCGAGGCGCGTGGCGCGCGAGGTCACCTTGTGCTCGACCCGGACGCGCTCCTTCGCGAGACGCTCAAGCGACTCGAGGCTCACGGCGCGGCGGTGGCCGCCGGTCTCACGGGCGCGGGCAAGGAGTTCGGAACGGGTGATGGTCTCGGTCTTCGTCATTTCAGTTCTCCGTGGTTCTCAGTTGTCGGTGTCGCGGGCGGACGGTGCCTCCCTCGCTGCTGGAGAAATTCTCGCCCGCCGGAGGGACCGCCTTCCGCCGCATTTGCGCCGTTCGTCAGGAGAAACGACGGGGTCTGGCGGGACCCTGAAATGAAATCGCCTCCCTCAACCGGATGCGGGAGAGGAAGGCGACAGGGAAGATTCTCACGGGAGGCATGCACTCCTCCCGCGAGAGGAGGAAATCAGCCGGCGGCGGCCACGCCCATGGCGAGGAGCGTCGACTCCGAGAGGCCGGCGTTCGCGCTGGTCTTCTCGGCCGAGAGGGCGTGGAGCGACTCAAGGCTCACGACACGGTCGGCGCCCTTCGAGTTGAGGGCGCGGATGAGCGTCACGGACGCGGTCGCGGAGGAAGCGCGGACGATGGCGAGGATGGATTTCATGTTCAGTACTCCGAGGTTTGCTTTCTGAAGCGGTACCGGCCCCCGGTGGCGGAGGGGAGTGCCGTCTGGGTTGTGCGTCGTATCGGACGGGCTCGTCAGTCCCTGAGGGACCGCGGCACGTCTCTTTTCTGATGGCGATCAGCATATCGCTCTGACACAGTCCGGGCGTCCTGTGAAGCCCCTCGGATGCGTATATCTCACCGGGTCTTGCCGCGGGACACAGAAACTGAGCAGAAGCCCCCATGAGGTAAGACTTTCTCATCAGAAGGGGCGGAAGGCGAGAGAAGCAGGCAAGAACCTGAGCCGAATCGCGTATCGCCG
>NZ_JAUNSF010000126.1:3363-5462 GCF_030539355.1 Sutterella sp. | reverse complement strand
AAATGCCCGATACCGTCACCCCTCCCGAGAACCTCTCCGCCTTCCCCGTCGGAGACCCGAACGTCAGTTACGCGCAGTACTTCGTCGGCCGCAGCTGGCTCGCGATGCTCACGAAGGACCGCTGCCCGGTCGCGAACGTCACCTTCGAGCCCGGCTGCCGCAACAACTGGCACATCCACCACAAGGGCGGCCAGATCCTCGCCGTCATCTCCGGCCGCGGCTGGTACCAGGAGGAAGGGAAGCCCGCCCGGGCGCTGAAGCCCGGCGACGTCGTCAACATCCCGCCCGAGGTGAAGCACTGGCACGGCGCCGCGAAGGACTCGTGGTTCCAGCACCTCGCGATCGAGGTTCCGGCCGCCGGAAGCTCGAACGAATGGTGCGAGCCCGTCTCGGACGCCGAGTACAGCGCACTCTGATTCCTCTCTTCTCGAAGGAACCCCGGCCGGACTTCCCGCATTCTCCCGGCCGGGGTTCCTTCACCCTTTCTCCGGAGGCTCCCCGATGTCCAGACCGAGGATCATCTGCCACATGCTCACGGCGCTCGACGGCAAGATCACAGGCGACTTCATGAACACCGCCGCCTGCGGGGCCGCAGGCGAGGCCTACGAGGCGACGAACGACTCCTACCATCCTGACGCCTGGCTCTGCGGGCGCGTGACGACCGACGAGAACTTCACTTTTTACGCCGAACCCGAGCTTGACCCGGCCGCGCCGCCGCCCCCGGCGGGCGACTTCGTCGCCGTCGGCGACGCCGCGATGTACTACGTCTCGGTCGACCCCAAGGGCCGCATCGGCTGGAAGTCGGACATCCTGCGCTACGCCGACCGTCCGGCCGCGCACGTGATCGAACTCCTCACCGAGGAGGCGCCGGACGCCTACCGGGCGTTCCTCAGAAAGCTCGGCATCTCGTACATCGTCGCGGGAAGCGGCGCCATCGACTGCGCGCTCGCCGCGGAGAAGCTCCACGACCTCTTCGGCATCCGCACGCTCATGGTCTCCGGGGGCGGCTTCATCAACTGGACGTTCCTCGCCGCGGGGCTCGTCGACGAACTCTCCGTGATTCTCGCCCCCGTCGCCGACGGCGCGAACGACACGGTCACGCTCTTCGAGAAGCCGCGGAGCCTCGCGGACACGCCCCCGGTGGAGTTCTCGCTCAAGGCGGCGAGGATACTCACGGGCGACGTCCTCTGGCTGCGCTACGCCGTCCGCGGGCGCTGAGAATCAGGAATCCGCTCGAATGTGCACACTCCCGCGAGTTCCGTGCACATCCGGCCGGCGTTTTCCGGAGTTTCGTGCAGTCCGCCGTTCGCCGCCCCCGGTCAGTCATACAGATTGTCCATTCCTCTTAATTCATTTCGAGAGGATCGAGCAGTTTTCTGATGCATTCGGTATGTCGGGAAAAGCTCCCGCCGCGCAAGAATTGATTCATGCATTTCACGCATGAGCCGGTCCGGAAGAGGCCGGGTCAATGAGCACCTGTAAAAGCACATCCGTTCTTAGGAGAGAGAAGCCATGAAGATGTCGCGCAAGGAATTCCTCCAGGCCCTCGGCGCCACGGCCGCCGTCGCCCTCACGGGCTCGATCGGCGGGGTCGCCCGCGCGGCCGAGACCGCCGAAAAGTCGAAGGTCTACTTCAGCCCGGTCATTGACGCCGAGCACCTGATCAAGCTCTACAAGCTCATCAACGGCACGATCGACGGCAAGGTCGCGATCAAGCTCCACACGGGCGAGAAGCAGGGTCCCAACATCCTGCCGCGCGAGATGGTGAAGGCCTTCCAGGCCCAGATCCCGAACTCCACGATCGTCGAGACGAACACCCTCTACCAGGGCGACCGCTACACGACCGAAGGCCACCTCGAGACGCTCAAGGTGAACGGCTGGACGTTCTGCCCGGTGGACATCATGGATGCCGAGGGCACGGTGAACCTCCCTGTGAAGGGCGGCGGCATCCACTTCAAGGAAGTCTCGATGGGCAAGAACATCGTCAACTATGACTCGATGGTCGTGCTCACGCACTTCAAGGGCCATGCGATGGGCGGCTACGGCGGCTCGATGAAGAACATCGCCATCGGCTGCGCCGACGGCCGCATCGGCAAGGC
>NZ_JAUNSF010000126.1:0-3263 GCF_030539355.1 Sutterella sp. | reverse complement strand
GGCGGCTTCGGCGGCTCGATGAAGAACATCGCCATCGGCTGCGCCGACGGCCGCAAGGGCAAGGCCCAGGTCCACATGGTCGAGAACGGCGGCAGCTGGCCGCGCGGCGAACCCCTGATGGAGACGATGGCCGAGTCCGCGAAGGCGGTCTGCGACCACTTCGGCGAAAGAATAGTCTTCATCAACGTGCTGCGCCGCATGTCGGTCGACTGCGACTGCGCGGGCCGCCGCGCCGCCGAGCCCACCATTCCCGACATCGGCATCCTGGCCAGCACCGACATCCTCGCGATCGACCAGGCCTCGGTCGACCTCGTCTGGAGCCGTCCGGAGAGCGAGAAGCACGACTTGGTCGAGCGCATCGAGTCGAGAAAGGGCCTGCACCAGCTCGCGAGCATGAAGGCGCTCGGCATGGGCACCGACCAGTACGAGCTCATCACGGTGGCGTAAACGGCGTATAAGCGACTGACAATTGAGAGAAAAGGGCAATTCCCTGAGCGGCCCGGAGTACCGCGGCCGCCCGGGGGGACGCGCAGAATATACGCATACCCCCGGCCGGGGCCGCTTCTCCTTCATGGGACGCGGCCGCCCGGCCTTCGGCATGTTCATTGACATCCCAAAAAATTCCCGGAGAAACTGAAAATGAAGATGACCCGTTCTGAATTCCTGATGAGCCTCGGCGCCGCTGACGCCGCCGCGGGCTGCGCGGGCGGCCCGGTCGAGAAGGCGAAGGTGTACTTCTCGCCCGTGATTGACGCCGAGCACCTGATCAAGCTCTACAGCCTCATCAACGGCACGATCGGCGGCAAGGTCGCGATCAAGCTCCACACGGGCGAGAAGCACGGCCCCAACATCCTGCCGCGCGACATGGTGAAGGCCTTCCAGGCCACCGTTCCCAATTCGACGATCGTCGAGACGAACACCCTCTACCAGGGCGACCGCTACACGACGGAGGGCCATCTCGAGACGCTCAAGGTGAACGGCTGGACCTTCTGCCCCGTGGACATCATGGACGCCGAGGGCACCGTGAACCTTCCCGTCAAGGGCGGCAAGCACTTCAAGGAAGTCTCCATGGGCGGCCACATCGTCAACTATGACTCGATGATCGTGCTCACGCACTTCAAGGGCCATGCGATGGGCGGCTTCGGCGGCTCGATGAAGAACATCGCCATCGGCTGCGCTGACGGCCGCATCGGCAAGGCGCAGGTCCACGGCGTCGCCCCGGACAAGCTCCCCGAGGACTGGAACGACTGGCCCGCCAAGGAAATGCTCATGGAGACGATGGCCGAGTCGGCGAAGGCCGTCTGCGACCATTTCGGCGAGAAGATCGTCTTCATCAACGTCCTGCGCCGCATGTCGGTGGACTGCGACTGCGCGGGTCTCTCGGCCGCCGAGCCGACGATTCCCGACATCGGCATCCTCGCCTCGACCGACATCCTCGCGATCGACAAGGCCTCGATCGACCTCGTCTGGGGGCGCCCGGCCAGTGAGAAGCACGACCTGGTCGAGCGCATCGAGAGCCGCCACGGCCTGCACCAGCTCGTGGCGATGAAGGCGCTCGGCATGGGCACGGACCAGTACGACCTCATCAAGGTCGACTGATTCCCTTCCTCAAGCCATACAGCCGCCCCGATTCTGCAAACGGCCCGTTCACCTCCCGGGCCGTGGGGCGGCTCCTTCAGGGCTTCGGCGTCGAGACTTGCTCCGCCGGAGCCTCTTTTTATTCCGGCGGCTCACTTCTTCGCGAAGCAGAGCCAGATGATCTCGATAAAGCCCACGACGGGGAGAAACACGAGGAGCGACCACCACGGCGAGTGCCCGGCGTCGCGCAGGCGGCAGGCAACGGCGGCGAGCGTCGCGACGAGCATGGCGATGCCGCAGGCGAGGATCAGGAGCGCCCCCGTCCTCGGGATCGGGGTCGGATTGGCGGGGTCGCCCGTGAGGACGGCGGTGATCACATTGAGCACGACGCTCACGAGCGCGATCACGACGATGCGGATGATGTAGGGCCGGCGCTCAAGGGTGCCCTGGAAACTGAACATCTCTCAAAAAACCTCTGCGAAGACGGGTCCGGTCAGTTCACCGCCTTCCACGCCGGCGTGCGCGAGGGCGCGATGAAGAGCCAGAAAACGATGAGGAGACAGGCGATCGGGACGAAGAAGAGCAGGCACCACCACGGGGAGTGTCCGGCGTCGCGCAGCCGGCGCACGATCGCGGCGAGCCCGCAGACGAAGATGCCGAGCTGGATCGCGAGCCCCGCGAGCATGAAGAGGGGGTTCCCGGACGGCTCGGCATCGCCCTCGAAGTCCACGCCGGCGGCGGTCATGAAGGCCCCGACGAAGAGCATGAGCACGAAAAGGATCACCATGCGGATGACGAAGGGACGGCGCCCGAGCGTGCCTTTGAAACTGAACATATCTTCCTCTCCTCCCTGAACAGGCTGCGGCAAAGGTTCATTCTAGAAAAAACGGCGCGCACCGGAGACACTTGCGGCGCCGGATGGCGGTCCGGGGGAGCCGCCGACGCGGTCAGTACGCCTCGATGCGCATGTCCATGTCGGCGAGCGTCCGCCAGTCCTTCATCTCGCGGTCGATGGGCCACCAGTTGAAGATGAGTTCCTCGACGGGCTTCCAGAGCGCCACCCAGCCGATCACGAGAAGTCCCTCGCGCATCGAGCTCTGCAGGCGGTCTGTCTCCTCGGGCGAGAGGTAGGTGCGCAGCAGCGTGCAGGCGAGCAGGAACGCCACGCCGCAGACGAGCATCTTGCGGGCGTCGGCGAAGTGGTCCCTCAGGCGCTGCTCGAACTTCTCGCCCCGGGCGTCGAAGTAGGCCCTGAGCGCGGTGTTGAGATCCGTCGCGAGGAGGAGACTCACCTTGTTCACCTCCTCGGCGGGCATGTGGATCACGAGCTCGAACTCCCGGCAGGTCTTCCGGTTCTTCGACACCGTGTCGGTGAGAAAGTCCACGACGTCATCGTCGAGCGACATGTACTCGGCGGGCACCGGCGCCTGGGTGGCGAAAAGCTGCCGCGCCTCGCGCACCGTGAGGTGCATCGTGCAGACGCCGTCCTTCACCTCGGCCCGGCTGAAGCCGGGGAAGCGGGCAAGGTCAAGGTTCGTGAGGGATTCGCTCATCGGTGAGGCACCTGAGAGGAGGAAAAGGGACAGATGAGAAAAATAACCCTTGAGGGACGCCTGCGTCACGCCTCCGGCCCGACTTCCTTTGACGCCGGGCACAAAAACGCCCGGACCCCGAGGAATCCGAAT
>NZ_JAUNSF010000125.1 GCF_030539355.1 Sutterella sp. | reverse complement strand
AAGACTTCGATTCGTGTTCGCACTCTCACGACAGCTACGGCGGAAGAAGGTCCGGATGACGGGTCGTCAGAGCAGCCCGCCTTTCGTCCGTTTGATCCAGGGCGGGTATTACCTCACGGGATTGCCGCACCCTTGACAGAGAGACTCACACTCCGTAATATCACTTTACGGAATGACTGATTCCATTTAACGAAACAAACAGCCATGACTCGAATGCACTCTCACTCCTGTTGTCGCCGCTCTCGAATGAGCTCGACCCATTCGCGTCCGCGTTCCTGATCCGTTCTCCCTTTCGGAGACGGCAACCCCTGAAGAAGAAGGACCGGCGCGATCTGCGGCCGGTACCGTTTCCTCAGGGAACCTCTCCCCTCTCTCCTCACGCGCCTTTTTCGCTTCTCCTTTCGGGCGCCAAGGATGACCGCGGGCAGGCTTCCGAACAGTCCCGCCCGAAGACGCGCCGATGAAAAGAAATTGCTTTCCCTCGACATCGGCTTCATCGAAAAGTACTTCCACCTCTACGTGGAAGGCACAGTGCTCACGCTGCAGGTCGGCTTCGCTGGCATAGCGCTCGCCTTCCTGGTCGGCGTGGTCGTGGCACTTGTGAGGCTCCTCCGCATCCCGGTGCTCGCGCAGATCGCCGGGGCCTACATGGAGCTCTCGCGCAACACGCCGCTCCTCGTGCAGCTTTTCTTCCTCTACTTCGGGCTCCCGAAGATCGGCATCAGGCTCTCGGGCGAATGGTGCGCCATCATCGGACTTGCTTTCCTCGGCGGCAGTTACATGGCCGAGGCGCTTCGCTCGGGGCTCGAGGCCGTGCCGAAGATCCAGAACGAGTCGGCCCGCGTGCTCGGCTTCTCCCGCTTCTCCGCCTTCCGCCTCATCATCCTGCCGCAGGCGGTCGCGGTGGCGTGGCCCGGCATCGTCGCCAACGTGATCTTCCTTGTGAAGGAGGTGTCGGTGGTCTCGGCGATCGCGCTTCCCGACCTCATGTACGTCGCGAAGGATCTGATCGGAAACTTTTACCGCACGGACGAGGCGCTGCTGCTCCTCGTCGCGGCCTACGCCGTGATTCTGCTGCCGATCTCGCTCGCCGGCAGCTGGCTTGAGGGGAGGATCCGCCATGGCTGACTACGGTTTCACCGTGCTCTTCGAGGGCCGGAATTTTCTGAGGCTTCTTGAGGGCCTGATGGTCACGCTCGGCGTGAGCCTGCTCTCGGTCGCGCTCTCGGTGCCGCTCGGCATAGCGCTCGGCGCCGTCATGACCTCGAAGAACCGCCTCGTGCGCGCCGTCACCCGGGTCTACCTCGAGTTCATCCGCCTGATGCCGCAGCTCGTGCTCCTCTTCGTCGTCTACTTCGGCTTCACCCGTTCCTTCGGCTGGAACCTCACGGCCTTCTCGAGCGCGATCATCGTCTTCACCCTCTGGGGAACGGCGGAGATGGGCGACCTCGTGCGTGGGGCGCTGCTCTCGATCCCGCGCACACAGCATGAGAGCGCGAAGGTGCTCGGCCTCTCGAAGTTCCAGGCCTTCCGGCTCGTGATCCTGCCGCAGGCGGCGAGGCGCCTCATTCCGCCCTCGATCAACCTCGTCACCCGCATGATCAAGACGACGAGTCTCATCGTGCTCATCGGCATGGTCGAGGTGATCAAGGTCGGGCAGCAGATCATCGACGCGAACCGCTTCCAGTACCCGACCGCCGCCCTCTGGATCTACGGCTTCGTCTTCATCCTCTACTTCATCTCCTGCTGGCCGATCTCGATCGCCGCGAGAAGACTCGAGGACAGGTGGAAGAACGACTGACGCTCCGGACCCGTACTCAAACAGAACACTCAAAGCATTTTTTCCCAGGACCAGAAACATCATGACCGACCTCAATGAGAGCCAGCCGACGGACGGGACCGCACTCGAAACCCGCGGCCTTGTGAAGCGCTTCGGCCAGGCAACGATCCTTGACGGCATCGACTTCCGCCTGAGGAAGGGCGAGGTGGTGGTCGTCCTCGGTCCCTCGGGCTGCGGCAAGTCAACGCTCCTGCGGTGCCTCGCCGGTCTCGAGACCATTGACGGGGGCGAGATCCGCATCGCCGGCGGCTCCGTGAAGAACCCACACCGCTCGGTCGGCATGGTCTTCCAGAGCTACGACCTCTTCCCTCACCTCACCGTGATCGACAACGTCACGCTCGCCCCGGTGAAGGTCGCGGGCCGCGCCCGCGCGGAGGCCGAAGCCGAGGCGAAGACGCTCCTCGCCCGCGTGGGACTCGGGGAGAAGCTCTCGGCCTGGCCCCGTGAGCTCTCGGGCGGACAGAAGCAGCGCGTGGCGATCTGCCGTGCGCTCGCGATGAAGCCCTCGGTGATGCTCTTTGACGAGGTGACGGCGTCGCTCGACCCGGAGATGGTCCGCGAGGTGCTCGAGGTGGTGCTCGAACTCGCCGACAGCGGGCTTCCGATGGTGATCGTCACGCACGAGATGGGCTTCGCCCGGGCGGTCGCCGACAGGATCCTCTTCCTCGAGCACGGGAAGATCGTCGAGGAGTCCGATCCCGAGAGCTTCTTCACCGCCCCGAGGACGGAGCGCGCGAGGAAGTTCCTCGAGTCCTTCTCCTACGCACGGCACCGCTCCGCCCGGAGCGCCCAGCCTCAGAACTGATCAAACCCGAAACCTTCCGGCCGGATCCGAGAACCCAAAGCCGGGGAGCAGAGCCTCTGACTCCCGGCCTGGAAGCCCCTTTTTTACCCTTCAGTCTCCCCTCTTTCCTACTTTTCTTTTTTTAAATCAAGGAGTTTCACAATGCCCGCCATCAAGAACATTGCCTTCCGTCTCACCGCCGTCGCCGCCCTCGCGGGCGCCGTCCTCACGGTCTCCACCGCCGCCGACGCCCGTCCGCTCGACGAGATCCGCGCCTCGGGCGAGGTGATCATCGGCGTCTTCTCCGACAAGGCCCCGTTCGGCTACGTCGACAGCAACGGCCACTACCAGGGCTACGACGTCTACTACGGCAACCGCATCGCCAAGGACCTCGGCGTCAAGGTGAAGTACGTCCCGCTCGATCCGGCGAGCCGCGTCGAGGTGCTCGTCACCGACAAGGTTGACATCACGCTCGCCAACTTCACGGTCACGCCCGAGCGCGCCGAGAAGGTCGACTTCGCACTCCCCTACATGAAGGTTGCCCTCGGCGTCGTCTCCCCTGACGGCGCGGTCATCACTGACGTCAAGCAGCTCGCCGGCAAGACCCTCATCATCGCCAAGGGCACCACGGCCGAGGCCTACTTCGAGAAGCACCACCCGGAGGTGAAGTTGAAGAAGTACGACCAGTACGCCGACGCCTACAACGCGCTCCTTGACGGCCGCGGCGACGCCTTCTCGACCGACAACACCGAGGTGCTCGCCTGGGCGCTCTCGAACAAGGGCTTCACCGTCGGCATCACCTCGCTCGGCGACCTCGACACGATCGCCGGCGCCGTGCAGAAGGGCAACTCGTCGCTGCTGAAGTGGCTCAACGACCATATCGTCGAGCTCGGCCGCGAACAGTTCTTCCACAAGGACTACAAGGAGACGCTGCTCCCGGTCTACGGCAACTCCGCCAACCCCGACGACCTCGTCGTCGAAGGCGGCAAGCTCTGATTTTCCTCGGCTTTCAGGGGATGCCCATCCGACATCCCCTGAAATTGGGATCTAAATTTCTGAACTCTTCTTGCAAACGATTCTCATTTGCGATAGTATTCACTCACTGGAACGAAAGACGCGGCATCCACAGGAACCAAGGGGTCGGTTCCGCCGCGGCGGGTTTCGGACGGAGATGCGGAGCGGGGAAACTCCGCAGTCAACCCTCCCTCCAGCAAACCCTTTCTTCTCCGGGAGTCTCCTACCCGGGTTTCGTTCCTCGCCTCTGAAGGGAGGCCGCGTGTTTCTTGGTCCGCGGCCTCCCTTTTTTCTTTTCTTCACTGCGCCGCACCGACGCCTGAGCCCCCTCAGCGGAACCTGAGCGCCTCCGCCCCGTTCGGTCTGCGCCGGATGAGCACGTAGAGCGCCGTCGCCCCGAGCCAGCTGAGGAGCACCCAGAGGACGTAGCCGAGGTGTAGCGCCGTCTCGGTGAGGCCGCCCGCGAACTCACCGACGAGAAGGTTGGGCACGCCCGCGCCGAGGTTGCAGGTGAGATAGAGCGCACCGATGAGACCCGCCCGCTCCCTGAGCGCCGTGTCTACGAGAAGGAACTTCATGCCGAGCGTGCAGGTCATGCCGGAGGTTACGCCGGCGCCGAGGAGCGCGAGGATGAAGAGCGGGATGCAAGCGGTTTCAATCGCGAGGAAGAGCAGAGCGCCGCACACCGTGTAGCAGGTGACGGAGACCGGGAACCAGCGCGCAGGACTGAGCTTCCCGGCGATCACCCCGAAGACCGCGTTGGGAATGATGAGCCAGAGGTAGACGGAGGCGGCGACAAGCGTGCTTGTGCTCCCGAGCACGTCGAGGGCGAGCTTCGCCGAGAAACCCTGCAGGAAGCTGCCGATTCCCCAGGTGCCGAAGAGCGAGAAGGCCACCATGACGAAGATGCGGCGCAGCCTGCGGGGCAGGGCGAACTTCGGTTTCACTGCGCTCAGAAGCGACTCTGTGCCGCCCGGCACCGTCTCGGTGGAGAAAAGCACGGCGGCCGCGAGCGGCACACAGACGAGCGCGCAGCCGAGCAAGAGTTCATCGACGCCGACGAACCCGAGCGAGATGATGACGCCCGAGAGAAAGGTGCCGAGCGCGAAGCCGACGTTCGGCCCTGCGGCAGTGAGGCCGGCACCGAGCCAGGCGACCCGAGGCGGCGTCGAGTCCACGACCCAGGACATCACCGCGCTTGAGGCGAGTCCGCTCGCGAGCCCCTGGATGAAACGCGCCGCATAGAACTTCCCGGCGGAATCGAGCCCGGCGAGTATCAGACAGGCCGCGGCGGCCCCGGCGAGCATGCCGAGCGTGACCCGGCGTCTGCCGAAGGCGTTCGAGAGCCTCGCGAGGCAGATGAGCGTCACGACGCTTCCGCCGAAGTAGCTGAGCACCGAAAGCGCTACCTCCCCCGTTCCCAGACCGACCTTTGCGCTCCAGACGCCGATGAGCGGGATCGGAGCGGACGAGAAGATGAAGCAGCAGATGAGCGCCGCCGCGGCCGTGCAGAAGGTGAAGCCCCGCCTGGGGAAGGCTGCCTGAGCCATGGGAGTGAACGGTTCCTCTTGTCTGTTGACGGAAGGAACCATTCTTCGCCCGCGTCCGGCCTGTCGCCAAGACGATGTTTCCCCGGGACCCGGTCCAATAAATCCTTCGGAAAATACTGCCCGGAGCGTCCTCGATCAGCCTCGGATCGCCGCTACCTCGCGCGAGACCTCGTCAATCGTGAAGACATGCGCGGTGAGGAGCTTTCTCTCGGCGAACCTCACCCCGGCCGCCCTCCCCCAGGGCACGCCGTGGAGCCGGCGGAACTCGCGCCCCGCGCGGGTGAACTCCCACGTCTCGCCCCAGCCGTTGGGCCGCGCGAAGACCTTGTCCATCAGCCACGGGTCGCCTGCGTCGAGGAAGAGGTTGAAGACGCCCTCGTCGAGCCTCAGGTCCGGGCCGATCACGGCGGCGAGCCTTTTGGCGAACGCGCCGCCGGCGAGTTCGGTCACGATGGGCTCGCGCCCGGGGAGCGTCTCGGTGATTTCGTAGTGCCCGTCGCCCAGGCTCCGCAGCGCGAGGTCATGCTCGGTCCCGGTCTCGTCCTTCACGGGCGCGAGGTGATAGAGCGCCGTCGGCCGCGGCATCAGATAGCCGCGGTTGAGAAAGTGGCCGGCGTAGATGCGCAGCCGGGCGAGGCGCTTGCGCAGGGGCATGGTGAAACTTCAGTGCAGTAAAAAGGCCGCGCAGCACGCCCCGGAGAGAAGCGGTTCTGCGCGGCCTTGAATCAGCCTAAGTTTATGTTGCGAAGGTATGGAGAACCTTAAGCGGCGCTCTCAGCCTTGGCAGTGGTGGTGACGTCGATTTCGTGCGGTTCGTCACCGCGGTACCAGCGGCTCTGGAAGAACGTGGCACCGAAGGGACCGGTCAGGTTGTGCCAGAGGGCGCCGACCGCGGAGGGCAGAGCAGTCATCGGGCTCGCGGCGAAGTGCACGGTGGCCAGGGCCACGCCGAGACCGGAGTTCTGCATGCCGACCTCGAAGCAGAGGCAGCGGCACTTGGCATCGTCCATCTTGCACCAGCGGCCGACGTAGTAGCCGAGCGCCATGCCGACGGCGTTCTGGATCGCGACGACCACGAAGGCGATGAAGCCGGCGTTCATCAGGGACTGCTGGGTGGCGGCGACCACGGCGGCGGCGATCACGACGATGGCGACGACGGAGACGACCGGAAGCACGCAGGTGACCTTGTCAACCGTCTTGCCGAACAGGCGATGCACGAGCACGCCGACGGCGATCGGGATGAGGATGACCTGGACGATCGAGATGAACATGGCCCACGGGTCGATCGAGAGCCACTGGCTCGCGAGCAGCCACATCAGCGACGGGGTCACGATCGGGGCGAGCAACGTCGTGCAGGACGTGATCGTCACGGAGAGGGCGACGTCGCCGCGGGCGAGGAAGGTCACGACGTTCGAAGCCGTGCCGCCGGGGCAGCAGCCGAGGAGCATCAGGCCGACGGCGAGATCGGGCGGCAGCTGGAAGATCCAGCAGAGCGCGAGCGCCGAGAGGGGCATGATGGTGAACTGGGCCAGGATGCCGACGAGCACGTCACGCGGGCGACGGAAGATCTCGCGGAAGTCGGCGGTCGTGAGCGTGAGGCCCATGCCGAACATGACTACGCCGAGCAGCAGTGGCACGTGGGGGCCCGCCTGCTTGAATATCTCCGGGAAGAAGAAGCCGAGGGCACCGAATACAATGACCCAAAGCGCAAACGTCTTGTTCACAAACTGGCTGACTTTCTGGAGCATATTCATTTTCGTAGTCAAGGCATGACGTTCTTAGCGCCATGCCCCCTCTGTTGTAAAGGAGTTCGGAAAGCAGGATTTCATGGCTGCCTCGTTGGTTAAAAAACCGCCTCCGACGAAACCGTCACGATGACCGTTGCGTCGTTGAAGCGGTGAGGGTGATCTTACGCAAGCCGAAGCCGTTTTGGTTGCGAAAAGAAGGAACGTGTAGCGGCTTTTCGAGGAATAAGCGCAACTTCGTGATTCAATCCAAGGGATATCGCAAAAACTCCCTATAGGGTTAGCACCACCCTCTTTCGACCTACCGCACTAACCCTAACCTCCGGCGCACCACAGCCGTGCGCTATTGTTCGACATCGAACTGTACAGTTTCGCTCGTAGCGCTTGACATACATCAAGCTTTTGTGCGCAACGCTGGCTTTTTTGCTCTCCACGACGAATTCACTATTGCGAATCGTTCTCAGACGCATATAATTTCACTCAAGCAGGACAGCTTGATCCGCACAGATGAAGTCAGGGGTCGACTTCGCGGATCGCCGCCTCCGGAGGTGCAAGGCCTCCCATCGATTGAGGCGCTGTCCTGGGGTCTCCTAGAAGGGAGTGGCGAAATTCGCCACTCCCTCTTTTTTCATGAAAGCAGAGTGGAGCCGCGGGCGCACGACGCCCTGCCCCCAG
>NZ_JAUNSF010000124.1 GCF_030539355.1 Sutterella sp. | reverse complement strand
AGGACCTCGGCAACGGCTTCGCCGTGGGCTTCATCCTCGAGAACGGCTTCAAGGCTGACGACGGCACGCTCGCGGACTCCTCCCGTATCTTCAATCGTGAAGCGTCCGTTTCTCTCTATTCGCCCTATGGCCAGTTCTCTTTCGGCCGCATCGGCTCGATCAACCAGGGCACCTCTTCGTGGGGTAAGGCCGGCCTGCTGTCCGCCTTCGGCACGTCCTACACCACCTATGTCGCCCAGGTCGGTAACTTTGCCAAGGCTGACACGGTTCGCGACAACATGATCGCGTACATGTCGCCGACGTTCGCTGGCATCAATGTCTATGCCCAGTACTCGATGGGCGACAGCAACGGTACGGAGAACAAGCCGACGAGCAATCGCTACTACGCCCTCGGCGCCTCCTACATCAATGGCCCGGTGCTCCTCTACGGTGCTGTTGACTCGATCAACTACAAGGCCGACACCACCCGTCCGAATCAGGACGACAGCCTGACCGTCACCCTCGGCGGTTCCTATGACTTCGGTGTCGCCAAGGTGTTCCTCGTTGGCCAGTATCTCGATGAGGCTGCGCTCTCCTCCATCAGTTCCACCGTCAACAAGCTCGCCCTCGATGGGTCCGCCTTCAGGTTCAAGGGCTGGGGTGCCAGCCTCTCCGCCTCCATTCCGGCCTTCGGCGGCAAGTTCCTCGCCGGTGTCGCCTATGACGACGCCGAGACCGCTGACAGCGAAACGATTGATGCCGATCTCACGCGTTACATTGTTTCGCTCGGCTACGAGTACAACCTCAGCAAGCGCACCAACGTCTACGCTGTGGCCAGCTATATGCAAGATGAGATCGAGCCTGCCGGTGGTTCCTCGATCGAGCCGAGCGCCACGGCCGTCAAGTTCGGTCTGCGTCACAAGTTCTAATCCTGAGTCCTCTCAGGAGGCCTGATCTGACCCGCCGGTTCGCCGGCGGGGTCGGGCGAAGCGAGGCAGTTGAGCCCGCTTCAGACAGGTCAAGAATCTGAACGCCTGAAACTGTTCAGAGGGAATCTGGAACCCCCGGAAGACATCAAAAGTCATCCGGGGGTTCTTCTCGTTCTGGCTCCGACACTGTCACGACGAAGCCGAACAATGTAAATTCCGTGTCTCGCCTGAAGAGGCAGACTCGGGTATCCCGCCCCGTCAACACCCGCGAGGGCTCCATGAGTGACATGCGGATCAAGATCCACGGCGGATGAGTTGCCGCAGCCAGTCCGTCGATCCCCGCATAACAGAAGTTCTGCCGCCCCAGAAGTCCGGCATCGAGTCCAGAGCTGCCACGATCGTCAGCAGCGCGATGGGGCGGCGTATGTCACGGTGTGTGACTGCGAAATGAAGAGGGACGAACGGCCACGACATGAAGGAGGATGTCGTGATCTGCGTCGATCCCGTCCGACAGACGGAGCGCCGCTGAGAGCTTCTGTCCGCGGACGGCTGCAAGCTCGCCTGGAATCGATGACTCAAGCCCCTGGAAGACAATCAAGTCCTCCGGGGGTTCTTCTTTTCCGGTCTCCAGTATCGTCACCGCCGCCGGCATTCCTCCGGCACAGAAGAGAACGGCGCCCGCCGGTTCCCCGGGAGCGCCGTCCTTTGCGAGCGTTCAGCGACTCAGAGCTTCATCAGTCCCAGCCGCGGAAGTCTCCGTCGTCACCCGTTTTGAGCTTGATCGGATTGAGCCCGCGGCCCATCCGTCCCTGGGGCAGGGTGTCCGCGCCCTCGACGAGGTACTCCGAGGCATCGTGACCAGCGGCGACGAGGTCGTTCAACCACCGCGGACGACGCCCGCGGCCCGACCACACCTGCCCGTCGGGGCTCACGTACTTGCCCGGGACCTTGCGGCGTCGCGGCTCGGCCGCGGTCTGCGGATTCACGAGGTACTCCTCGACGGCATGGCCTTTCTCGACGAGTTCGCGGAGCCAGGTGGGACGGCGCCCGCGTCCGGTCCAGGTCTCGCCGTTGGGTCCGAGGTACTTGACCGACGGATCGAGCGGAGGATCGACGGGACCGGTCCGGTCCTCTTCTTCCGCCTCCTCGTCCTCAGCTTCGGGCTCATCCTGAGCGGTCTCTTCCTCTGAGGCCTTCGCCTCGGGTTCCGTCTCCTCGGCAGGCTCCGGCTCGACGGGTTCCGGGGGCGTTTCCTCTTCAGAAGACTCTTCCTCCGGCGTCTTCTCCGGCACTTCCTCGGACACGGCCTCCTCTTCGGAGCTCTCGGGCTCCACTTCAGCCGCCGTCTCCTCAGGCGGAACGGTCTCCCCGGCTTCCTGAGTTTCCTCAGCCGGCGTCAGGTCCGTCGCCTCATCCCCGGGGGCGGTGATGAACTCCGCGCGGCGCAGCACGCGGAGGGCGAGGTCGGAGACCGGGGCCTCCGCGGCGGCGTCGGGCTTCACGCCCGCGGCCTCGAGGTCGCGGCAGACGCGGTCAAGCGCCGCCGCCGGATCACGGAAGTACTCCGAGCCGCGCAAACGGATGAACTGCCACCCGCAGCGCTCGAGCACCGCCTGGCGGCGCAGGTCGTCGGTGATCTGCGCGTCGCTCGAGTGGAAGCGCTCGCCGTCGCACTCAAGCGCGACGCGCCGGCCGCCGCCCATCACGACGATGTCAAGCCGGTAGCTCCCGACCGGGTACTGCTGCCTGATGCGGTAGCCGCGCAGGCGCAGTTCCTTCGCGACCGGCGCCTCAAAGGCGAGCGAGTTCTGATCCGCGGCGGCGCGGGTCTCCTCCTCGATCTCCTGCTCCCTGCCGCAGTTCGCGGCGTGCTGGAGCAGATAGCGCCTGATGTCATCGGCCTGCGTCTGGCTCTGCCAGTCAAAGGAGTGGATGATCCAGAGCTGGTCCTTCGCGCGGCTCACAGCCACGTTGAAGCGCTTCATCTGCAGGTCGTTCGTTCTGTTCACGGCCGTGATGAAGCCGCTCTTTGAGCTCGGCACGTCAACGAGCGAAAGGAAGATCACGTCGCGCTCGTCGCCCTGGAAGTCCGGGGCGATGCCGACGCGCACGCGGCGCTCCTCGAACTCCGTGGGCGAGAGCTCCTTCATGAGCTTGCCCAGAATCGAATTGACCTGCGCGCCGCTGCCCGTGGAGCGCATCACGACGACGCCGAAGGTCTTCCCCCTGTACTCGGGCTCGGCCATGCAGGCCTTCATCAGGCGCACGATCGCGTCGCCCTCGGCCTCGTTCACGTCGCCCGCCTTCGCACCCTCGACCTGGAGCGGCACCATCGGCGGCTGCACGGGCGTCGAGTCCGCGGGACGCAGCGGCAGGATCCTGCCCTCGTAGCAGAGACGGTTCGAGAACCCGATGATCGAGGGCACGCAGCGGAAGTGCTCGTGGAGCGCGAGCGCGCGGTACCTGATCTGGGCGAACTCGTAGAGCGAGGTCTTGAGCTCGTAGATCTCGGGCTTGTCCACGACGCCCGCGAGGTACTGGCGCTTGAACTGCTCGATCACGGACTCCTCGACGCCGGGCTTCACGGGCGTCACCTGACGGTCGTCGCCCACGATGACGGCGCGCTTCGCGAGTCCGAGGAGGGCGAGCGAGGTGAGATCGGCCTGGCTCGCCTCGTCGACGATCAGCACGTCGAACTGGTTGCCCGGCCTGAAGGACGAGAGCGCCTGGTCGATCGTCATGATCCACGCGGGCACGGCCGTTTGCGAGGCCTCGAGCGCGCGGGCGGCGTGCCTGAGGTTCACCTCGGCCTTCTTTCCGGTGCCCTTTCCGACCTTGCGGAAGAACATCGCGGCGGTCTTGAGGCTCGCGATCTGATCGCGGGTGGTCTTCTCCGCGACGGCAATCCAGGCGCGGCGGCTCGCGAGCTCGCCCGTGAGCTTTCTGAACCTGTCGGACAAGTCCTTCGCCTCGCGCATCAGGCTCTGCAGGTCGCCCCCGGTGTTGGCGACGAAGATGGCATTGAGCATCTGCCAGTACCACGCGCGCTCCCAGTCGCCGTACGGACGTTCGGCGCCCTCAGCTTTCCCAAGGCGGAAGGCCACGGCCCAGCCGGGGCAGGCCTCGAAAAGCCTGTTGACGGAGTCGTTCCAGTCGCGCCAGGCGGACACGTTCTCGGCCGACACGATGCGCATGAAGGCGTCCCAGGCCTTCGCGTAGGTCGCCGCGTCGACGGGCAGCGCCGTCATCATCGCCTGGACAAGCGGGAAGCTTCTCGCGGCGGCGCGCCAGGGGGCGGCAGCGGCCTCGCGCTCCGTCGCCACGGCGCTCTTCGCGGCCGCGGCGTCGATCACGGGAAGGAAGGGCCGCACGCGCGGCATGAACTCGTCGCGGATGCGGTCGAAGTAGTAGGTGGCCGCCTCGCCCGGGCGGCGGCCCTCGAAGATTGCGTCGACATTGACGCCGGCCGAGCGCCAGGCGGCGAGGAGTTCCTCGAACTTCGCGTGCCACTCGAGCGCCGGGGCGACGAGCGAAGCGGTCCGCTGCGCGAGGTCCGCGCAGGAGAGGTGCATTTCCTCGAACCTCTTCGCGCCGCACTCGCTCGCGCGCAGATTCCACTGCTTCGCGGCCTCGGCGCGCGCGTCGCGGACGCCGAGCTCCACGGCCACGAGCTTCATCGCGTCGGCCGAGAAGATCTCGCGGCCGCTGACGCGCACGCGCTTGAGTTCCTTGAGTTCATCGGACCTGCTGAAGCGGGCGAAGATGCCTGGCTTTCCGTCAGGGTGCTCCGCCTTGAGCCAGTCGAAGGCCGAGCGGAAGGCCGGGGTGTCGAGCACGTCCGCCGGCTCGATCGTGACGCCGTTGAGCGGCAGCCTCGCGTCCTCCTCGGCCTTGCCGGCCTTCCTGACGGCCTCGAGCATGATCTCGAGCAGGTCGTCGTTCGAGCGCGTCGCGCGGTCCATGCCGGCGAGCGCGGCCCAGCGCTGCATGGGGTCGGCGAGGATCTCGTCAAAGCGCCGGTCGTCGAACGCGCGCCAGGCTTGGGCCACCTCGACGCTCTTTTCGGCGAGGCAGCTGAAGACCGCGTCGTCGGCGGAACGTCGCAGACGAATGAGGGGCCTTCCGTCCATCGCCCGCGCGCGGGGCTCCTCGGTGATGCCGTCCGACTGCGCCAGCACCGCCGCGGCCGTTCGCTCGCGCTCGACCCAGGCCTCGACCTGCTCGGGAGAGGGAAGCGTCGCGGCGTCGGGGAGCGTCGCCGCGAGAATCGCCTTCTCCCCGGCGCTCCAGCGGGTCATGCCGGCGAAGAGCTTCGCGAGCTCGATCTCGGTGACGGGGAGCGGCTTCGGGTTCGCCTCGTCGAGCCAGGCCTCGCTCACCGGCCCCGGGATGAGGTCGGCGTACGCGTCAAGTTTCCTCAGCTCCACCGCGATGCCGGAGAGCGAGAAGGAGCGGTCGCCCACGGTGTGGCGTTTCGTCTCCGGGGTGAGCAGGTCGGCGATGGCGCGGTTCTTTTTGAGCGCGGCCTGGAGCGTCTCCCGGCGCGCGCGGGCGAGCTCGTCGGCCTCGCGGGTGAGGCGCCTCAGATCCGCGTTCTCGATGCGCTCCGAGAAGCTGCAGGCGCTCTCGAAGTTCTTCTTCGCGTCGTCGAGCTGCGAGAGGCAGAGGTCCTGCATCTCCCGGGGAAGTTTGTCCTTCAGCACCGTGAGCGCCGGGGCCTTGGTCGAGGTCACGAGCACGTGCAGGCCCTGAGAAAGGAAATGCCCCATCAGGTTCGCGATGGTGTGGGTCTTGCCGGTGCCGGGAGGCCCCTGCACGAGCACCGACCCCGTGCGCTCGAGCTCGCGGGCAATCTTGAGCTGGTCCTCGTTGGCGGGCTTGGCGAGCAGGATCTCCTCGCAGAAGCCCGAGGCCTCGGCGATCTTCTGCTCGTCCGATTCGGCGGAGAACGACACCCGCTCGACCCTCCCGGTCGAGCGGCAGACCATCGCCTCGAACGCCTCGGGGAGCGCGTCCGGGTTCTCCTCGTAGTAATCGGCCATCTCCGCGATCGCACGCGGCACGCCCGTGAGGCGCTTTCTCCTCATCAGCACGGCGCGCGGGTAGACCACGAGCTTCGCGCCCTGCCCGAAGGGAAGATTCAGAGGATCATCGGCCCAGCGGCTCGTGGGCTCGAGGTTGTCGGCGAACGCGCGGAAGTGCGCGGCGTACTCGTCGCCCGTGACGAGCTCGACGCCGGCCTCGGTGAGACCCTCGAGCCCCTGGATCTTCTGGATCACGGTGGGGTCGGGGAGGAAGACGGCATTTTTTCCGAGCTGCGCCGTGATCTCGCCCTGGAACTCAGCGGGTGCCGAGTAGTCGGGAATGAGGCGCAGGGTCTTGCCGTTGCTCGTCTTCTCGAAGGCGAGGCGCTTCACGAGCAATGGATAGCGGAACACCTCGCCCGAGCTCTTCTCGGTCTCGAGAATGAAGTTCCCGAGCACGAACTCCTCGGTGAGGTTCGACGCGTCGACGCCGTACTGAAAGGTGAGGAGCTCCTGGTAGAGCTTCTGCGCGCGCTCGGCCCGGTCAAATTCGACGAGCCACGCCTCGCGCTGCTTGCGCCATGCGTCGAGCGCGGCCATGCGCTTCTCGCTCGCCTCGAACTTCTCCTCGAGGGTGAGGGCGGGGAGGAGCAGCGGCCGCTCGTCGCCCGTTTCCTCCCTGATCTCGGGCGTGGTGACCTTCCCCGGCGTCAGACGCACGAGACGGGCGTCGAGCGCAAGGCGCTGGGAATCGGTCAGGTCCTTGACCAGGATGTAGCGGCAGGTGAGCGACGTGCCGTCGGGCCGCACCCAGCCGAAGAGCTCCGGAGGCAGAGACCCGCGCAGGCGCTGCCAGAGGGCGAGCTTCTTCGCGAGCGCCTCGTCGTCATTGATGGAGACCAGCGCCGCGCAGGCTTCAATCCCGTCGGCGTCGGGGAGACCGAGCCGGAGCGAGATGTCGGCGAGGTCCTCGACCGGCGGGAGCTTCTCTTTGTCGAGCGTGTCTGCCTCGAGCACGAGCTTCTTTCTCACACCCGTCGCGGGGCCCCAGTTTGCCGACGCCGGGTCCCCGGCGATCCATGGCTTAAGACGCGCGTCGGGCTCGGGGAAGACGGGCAGCAGCGGCGACGTCACCGAGAGCACGCAGTCCGGACCCGCGGCGGCGCCGATTTTCACCTCGGGCAGGTCACTGTCGATTTTGTCGAGCCACTTGAACCCGAGCTCGTCCTCGACCCGGATCTTCGCCGTCGACCGGCTCTGCGCGATCTCGCGCACGAACCGCAGTACGGCGCTGATTTCCTGGGCGTGCTTGGACTTCTGGGACGAGGCGGGAGTTTCTGACGGCATGGCGACCTGACGGATTCTTGTGATTTCTTTGACCGCGGCGAAGCGGCGGGGAGCCACTCGGCAACGGTCCTCCCCCAGGTCTCGTCACGGGAACCTCCGAGTATACCAATGCGACGAAAAGCGTCCTGTGAACGGGGGCGGAGTTTTTCCCTTCTCCGGACGACGCAATGGTGTCACCGCGGGCCTGAGGGCGCTTCGGGAGGCTGAGGGAGGCGTCGCCCGGGGAGGACGATTCCGTGCATGAGGAACGGCGATGTTTTCTCCCCGGACGACACGATTATTTTGCGCGGTGTTTTATCCGCGGACCCGGATTCCTCAAAAGGAATAACGGCCGCGGAACCGGATGATTCATAACGCCTCGGGGAGAAG
>NZ_JAUNSF010000123.1 GCF_030539355.1 Sutterella sp. | reverse complement strand
GAAAGGCCCTATTTATTGGAAGGAGCACGCCATGCAGTTCATCGATCCTGGTTTCAAAGGACACAACCCGGGGCACTACGAGACCGCCGTCGTCTCGAAGGGGATGCTATACATCTCGGGACTTCTCTCAATCGACCCGGACACGCGCGAGCCGTGCAGGGGCGACATCGTCGACCACTGCCGTCAGACGCTCTCGAACCTCGACCGGGTGCTCGCGGCCGCGAACTGCCGCCGCGACCAGGTGGTCTTCTGCCGCGTGCTCACACCGTCCGTCGACTACACGCAGGCAATCAACGCCGAGTACGCCGCGTTCTTCGGCGACCACAGGCCCGGCCGCGTGATGGTGCCGACGACGAAACTCCACATGGGGAGCCTCGTCATCATCGACGCCGTGGCGGAGCTTGACGCCTGACCTTTCTCTCTTTCCTCTCCGCGGGCCGGCCGTTCGCTCTGGGTGCCGGCCCGCGGAAACCTCCCTCCGCGTCTGACTGACAACCATTGGTCCTGCCGCGGGCCGGTCAGTGAAGCTCCTCGGGACCGGCCCGCGGAAATTGCGTCAGACGCCGGGCACCTCGGCCAGGTACTTCCCTGTGAGGCTCGCCGGATTCTTCGCGAGCTCGCCCGGCGTTCCCGCGGCCACGATCCGGCCGCCCGCCTCGCCGCCGCCGGGGCCGAGGTCCACCACCCAGTCGGCGTTGGCGATCATGTCGAGGTCGTGCTCGATCACGACGATCGTCGCTCCCGAGGCGAGGAGCTTTTCGAACGTGCCGATCAGCACCCGCACATCCAGAGGATGCAGGCCGATCGTCGGCTCGTCGAAGACGAAGACGGCGCTCTCCTGGGCGCGGCCGATCTCGGCTGCGAGCTTCAATCTCTGCGCCTCGCCGCCCGAGAGTGCGGGGGTCGCCTCGCCGAGCGTCAGGTACCCGAGACCGAGCGACTCAAGGACCTGCAGGCGTTCACGGGCCTTCCTCTCCTTCGGCAGGTCCTTCAGGAGCGCAAGCACGTCCGAGACCGTCATGCCCATGAGCTCGGGGAGGGACTTTCCTGCGAGCCTCACCTCGCCGGCGGCCTTCGCATAGCGCGATCCGCCGCAGTCGGGACAGACGATCTCGACGTCGGGCAGGAACTGCACGTCCATCGTGATCTCGCCCGTGCCGTCGCAGCCCGGGCACCGCAGCGCCCCCGTGTTGTAGGAGAAGTCGCCCGCCTTCCACCTGCGGGCCTTCGCTTCCGGAAGCCCAGCGAAGGACTTCCTCAGGTCGTCGAGGACGCCCGAGTAGGTGGCGACGGTCGAGCGCACGTTGACCCCGATCGGCGTCGCGTCAATGAGGTTCACGCGCTCGATGCCGGGGGCGTCCACGGACTTCACATGGACAGGAAGAGGGCGGCCGGCGGCCGCGGCCTCGAGCGCCGGAATGAGGCTCTCAAGCACGAGCGTCGTCTTTCCCGACCCCGAGACGCCGGTGACGGCGATGAGCCGCCCCTTCGGGAGCTCAAGGTCGAGGGCCTTCACCGTATGGAGCGGCTTCGTCGAGAGCCGGATCGTGCCCTTGTCGAACATCTCGCTTGCGGCCGCGCGCCCGCGCACGACGGTCTTCTCCCTGCCCGAGAGGAAGCCGCCCACGAGCGAGTCCGGATGGCGCGCGACCTCGTCGACGGAGCCGGTGCAGAGCACGCGCCCGCCCTGGGTGCCCGCGCCCGGGCCCATCTCGATCACGTGGTCGGCGGCTTTCAAGACGCGCACGTCGTGGTCCACGAGCACGACGGAGTTGCCGTGCTCAAGCAGATCGTCGATGACGCCGAGGAGCCCCTCGACGTTCGCGGCATGCAGCCCGATCGAGGGTTCGTCGAGCACGTAGAGCACGCCCGTGGTGCGGTTTCTCACGGCCCGCGCGAGCTGCACGCGCTGCCGCTCGCCCGTCGAGAGCGTCGCCGCGGCGCGGTCGAGCGTCAGGTAGTCGAGTCCGAGGTCGGAGAGGCGCTTCGCGGTCGCGAGGAACTGCCGCACGATCGAGCCCGCCATGTCGCGCATCTCGGGCGGCATGCTCTCGGGCACCTTCGCCACCCACGGCGTCAGTTCCCCCAGGGTCATGGCGCAGGCCTCGGGGAGCGTAAGGCCGAGCAGCGTCGTGCCGAGCGCCTTCTGCGAGAGCCTCGTGCCGCGGCAGTCCGGGCACACGTCGATGCGCAGGAACTTCTCGACGCGCTTCATTCCCTTCTCGTCCTTCACCTTGGCGAGCGCGTTCTCGACGGTGTAGGTGGCGTTGAAGTACGTGAAGTCGAGCTCGCCCGCGGAGTTCGTGCTCTTCGCCTTGTACATGATCCGCTTCTTCTCGGCGGGCCCGTGGAAGACGATGTCGCGCTCCCTCGGCGTGAGCTCGCGGAAGGGGACGTCCGTCCTCACGCCCATGGCGCGGCAGACGTCGGTCATCAGGGACCACATCAGACTGTTCCAGGGCGCGACCGCGCCCTCGTCGATCGTGAGCGACTCGTCGGGGACGAGCGTCGACTCGTCCACCGTCTGCACGGTTCCGGTGCCGGAGCACGTGCGGCAGGCGCCCTCGGAATTGAAGGCGAATGCCTCCGCCGACGGTCCCATGAAGGTCGCGCCGCACACGGGGCAGGTGAGCGGCCGGTCCGCGGCGACGTTCACCGAGGGCGGCACCGCGTGGCCGTTCGGGCACCGGTGGCTGCCGAGCCTCGAGAACATCAGACGCAGCGGATTGAGGAGCTCCGTCGAGGTGCCGAAGGTGCTCCGCACGCCGGGCACGCCCGGGCGCTGGTGGAGCGCGAGCGCCGCCGGCACGTAGTCGATGCGGTCGAGTTTCGCCTCCTGCGCAAAGCTCATGCGCCGGCGCGTGTAGGCGGAGAGCGCCTCGAGATAGCGCCGCGAACCCTCGGCGTAGATGACGCCGAGTGCGAGCGAGGACTTGCCGGAGCCCGAGACGCCGGCGATGCCGGTGAGGCACCCGAGCGGCACGTCGAGGTCAATGTTGCGGAGGTTATGCACCCGCGCGCCGCGGATCTCGATGTGGTCAGGGGCGGGGTGTTTCGATCTCTGGGTGCTGCTCACGGCTCGGGTTCTCCGAAGAAGGTTCTCCTCTCTATTAGAGGAGGAAGTCTAGCGAGGGCGCGGAGGGCCGGGCAGGGCCTGAGGAGTTTCAGGCAGCGAAAAGGCCGGGATGAAGAAGAGAGGAGTGCGGTCAGTCATTCGCTCCGCGCATGACCGTCCATGCCTCAGGCATTCCCCCGAGGCACACCGGGAATTCTCCCTAGGAGGTACGGGACACCGTCAAAATACTCTCATTGAGAGATGCTCAACCGCCCCGGATACCCCCAACGGGATGTATCGGAATTCAGCGGCTCCCTGTTAAATTAGCTTCATCGACGGAATGGATCTGAGCAATCGGTCCGTCGTACCCAATACGGATCGAGAAGCTGTAATTAATGTGCTGTAGCTTCTCGATCCGTACTCTTTTTGGGGCTGCCGCTGACGTGACACCGGCCCGGGTGGAACGACGGCGGCAGCCCCGCCCATGTAACGAAGGCCCGTCCGGGAGAACTCGGGCGGGCCTTCGCTTCCTTTCCTTGCGGAAAGGAAGAACCGGTGCTTGTGTGTTCGGTGCGGCTGCACTGCATCAGATCAGTGCAGGCATGCGCCTTTTTCGGCGCCGCAGGCCTCATAGTGTAGTCCTCATCGGGCCGTCCGCAAGGGCAAAGGCCTGATTTATTGAGCACTGAAGCATCGACGCAACAGCGGAGACGCCCCGCTCCGGCTTCCGGGGCGGAGGAACGAACGGAAGGAGGCAGCTGACAGCGGGCGAAGACAAGGCCGGGGACGCATAATCAAAGATGAAACCCGCAAGACCACCCGTCCAAGGCACACCCAGCAGATGAAGCCCTTCGATCCTGATTTGCTCCTCCCCGAGACCGTCCCCGTCACGGACGAGTCGCTCAGGAACTTCCGCGAGAATCTCGTGCGGCTGCCCATCGGCGCAATCGAGGCGATCCGGGAGCGCTCCGAGGATGCGCTCGAGGTCTACGCCCGGCGCCGCCCCGAGGGCGCCGACCATTACTTCAGGGGGCTCGAACACCTGCGCGACCGCGTCTGGGCGCCGATGCGGGAGTTTCTCAAGAGCACGGCCCGGGCGAGCCGCGGGAACGCGGACGCCTTCTTCTGGAATTTCGAGGTGCAGATGAGGCTCCTCGTCACCTCGGCCTGGGCGGTCGACAAGGTCTCGGGCCACGTCTGCGGCACCGCCAGCGAGGACGAGGCCTGGTGGCGCGGGCTCACGACCGACTGGCTCGTCGACCATTTCGAGCCCTGGTGCATGTGGCTCTCGCTCAACTACGCGCCCGGGCACGACCAGGGCGGCGTCTTCTGCGGCTTCGACGGCGACGCCGACGGGCTGCGCTTCTTCATGGCCTTCGTGCGCCGCGAGGATCTCTTCCACCCGTACGAGTTCTTCGAGTTCCCCGTGGTTCCGGGCCGCCCGATCTCGTCCCTCTGGGAGAACTGGGTCTGGAACCCGCCCTGGAAGGAACTGCTTGTCGCCGCCTACACGGCGCACCCGGGCGCCGAAAGCGCGGAGGCCTTCAGCGAGGATCTCACGAAGACCGGCCTCTTGCTCGCGCAGACCCTCATCCCCGACATCTGCGCGCTCCTCGAGGATGACCTCGTGCTCGAGCAGCGCCTCGGCATGTGGCGGCACACGTTCGAGATCGACCTCGATCGCCGCACCTCCACGCGGCACGACACGCTCTTCGTGAAGCGCCGCACCGACATGACGACCGACGAGACCGTTGCCGCCCTAGGGGCGCAGAAGTACGTCTGGTACGAATGCGGGCTCGACCTCCCGGAGAAGAGCGAGCGCAACTGATTTTTGAGGCGAAACCGCGCCTGATGCGGCTATCCTTGAGGGCGGCTGCACCGGGCAGTGAACTGTCGCCCCGGCCGCCGCGTTCTCCCTCTCCGACGGACTCCCTCATGCAAATCCGCCCCCCTGGCTCTGTCTCTTTCGCTTGCTCTGATGCTTCCCTTCGCCTTTCATTCGGGCGACGCCTCCTCCTGCACCACGGTGCTCGTGGGCCGGGAGGCCTCGACCGACGGCTCGATCATGGTCGCCCGCGCGGTGGACTCGTTCTCCTTCATGCCGTCGCTGCTGCTGATGAACCCCGCCGCGCCGGGGAGGAAATACCGCGGCTCCGATGATCCGGGAGAGGCAGCGTTCGAGTACGTGTTCCCGGCCGACGCCATGCGGTATTCCTCCGCCCCGGACCCCGACACGATGCGCTTCGGGTGCGCCGGCTTCAACTCGGCCGGCCTCGCCCTCTCGGCCACCGAGACCATCTACGCGAACGAGGCGGTGCTCGCGCTCGATCCCTACGAGAAGCTCGGCATCGCGGAGCGCGACATCGCCGACGTCATCCTCTCGACCGCGAAAACAGCGCGCGAGGGCGCGGCGCTCCTCGGGCGCCTGATCGAAGCGCACGGCGCGGGGGAGGGCTTCGGCGTCGCCTTTGCGGACGCGAAGGAAGTCTGGTACCTCGAGACGGGCTCGGGCCACCAGTGGCTCGCGCAGCGGCTCCCCAAGGATCAGTACTTCGCCTCCGGCAACCAGGGGCGCCTGAAGGACTACGACCCCGCGAGCCCCGACTTCATGGCGTCTGCGACGGTGGTCTTCTGGGCCGAGGCAAACGGGTTCTATAACCGGAAGCGCGACGGCGCCTTCAATTTCACGCGCGTCTACGCCCGCGACGACGAGCGTGACGAAACCTACAGCTACCCCCGCGTGTGGCAGATCCAGAAAATCCTGACGCCGGCCCTGAGGCAGGAGGTGAGCGAGGCCCCGGACTTCCCGGTCTTCGCCGCGCCCGCGGAGAAGATCTCACTCGCGGACCTCGAGGCCGTGATGAGGAACCACTACGAAGCGGGCGAACTCTCGTCGCACGACCCCTACACGAAGGGTCTGCGCGGCGACGAGCCCTTCCGCCCGGTGACGGTCTTCCGCACGCAGAACACGCACATCCTGCAGGTGAGGCCGGAACTCCCGCAGGCGATCGGGCGCGTCAACTGGTTCGCGCTCGGCATGGCCGACCTCTCGGTCTTCGTGCCTTTCTACCAGGGGCTCGACGCTTTTCCCCGGGCCTGGGGCATCGGCACGGACGAGGCCGACGACGAGAGCGCCTTCTGGAAAATCCGAAAGCTGCAGACGCTCGTCATGACCGACTATCCGGCGCTCGCGCCGATCGTGAAGGATGCCTTCGCGAAATTCGAGGCGGAGACCAGGGGGAAGTGCGCGGCCTTCGAGGCCAAGTACCTGAAACTCGCCGCGCAGGACCCCGGGGCCGCGGCGAAGCTCCTCCACGACTTCAACTTCAGGGTCGCGGACGACGCGCTCGCGCTCACGGCGAGGCTCACCAACCGCGTCTTCACGCTGAGGACGCGGTCGATCGAGGCCGAGGTGCCCTTCAAGAACCGGTCGTCGAACGACTGAGGCACTCAGCGGCAGAAGAGGGCGGCCGGCGGAACGGGCGGCCGCCCGAAAAAACAAAGGACCCTGTGCCAGCTCGGGCAGACACAGAGTCCTTCTCCGCTATTCCCCCCGCAGGCCATCCCGCACCGGCCTGACCATCACCGGACCGGGAAGAAAAGTCAGGGCGGCGGATCCGTCTCGGAAGGATTCGCAGTGACGACAGAATACCCAACCGCCGCGGGAACGAATACAGGATTCATCTATCATGTATATGAATTGCGAATCCTCATGCCGTGCGGGGACAGGTCAACGGGCCGTAAGGGATGAAGGCAGGCCGGGGCGGATGCTTTCAGAAATCAAGAACCATTCCGTATCTTGGATAATAAAAAATAATCAGGTTACGTTATAAACGGTTATTTCCGACTTGATACCGTAAAAGGCACTGTTCAATCGCAAGGCAGAATGGCACCAACCGTCCACGTTCATCAAATGTACGCAATTTTTGAACACGCTTTTTTATAAATTCCTTGCTGAACTGTATTTTCGGAAGACCGTTCACAGGAGAAATTCCCAGAGAAGTCATTATCGCCCATTGTCTTTTTGCACATAGACCGGGATCATTCAGATTGAGAACATCAATCGTTGACTCGGCTAAAGGTGTATTTCCGCGAACCTTCCCTCCGATAGCAAAAGCAAAAGCCCCTTCCACCTCCTTCTTTATTATAGGATTGCAGATATCACTATCATCGTCAGCTTTTTGGATAGCTCCGTGTGTATATTTTTTATTCCCATCCTTGGATGGTAGATGTGGATTTGGCCAGCATGCAAATAAATTCCAATAATCAACTTGCAGTTCCGGATATTTACTTCTCGGACGAAAATGTTCAATATGACAATTTTCTTCAGAAATTCTTTCCATCGTGTAGGCACAAAGGAAACCTTGCTCCCTGAGCAAGAACAGTCTCAGCGCTTTCTTTACACTGCCCGGCATGGATCTCCATGTCAGCAACTGAGAAGTTTCAGCATTGGAGGCTTTCCATTCAGCCAGATCCCAAGGCTCTTTACTTGCTTTCTGGATATAACGCATGTTCAATCTCCAGAAGCAACTCGAAGGGCACTGATCAATGATTCCAACTGCACAGTCTCTAAGGTACTGCGGCCATTGAGTTCTTTTGTGATCTTTTCAAGAAACTCCTCTGCCTCATCGAAATTATTCTCATCAATTGCTTCGTAAGCTTTATTGAGATAAATATCAACAGATTGCGTCAGAGGCTTGGT
>NZ_JAUNSF010000015.1 GCF_030539355.1 Sutterella sp. | reverse complement strand
TCGAGCGCACGGCGCTTGACGCTCTCGGCGGTGCGGCTCCCCGGGAAGATCTCGGGGGGAGTGAAGTCCCTCAGGTCGAGCCCGATGTGACGGAAGTCGGCGATCAGCTGCGTCTCGAGGTCCTGCTTGGCGATCGTCTTGTCGCGCTCGGGACCCGGGTCGATCAGACAGACCACCGTGCCGGGGCCGCCGGCGCACGCCGCGAGCACGGGCGTGGGGAGCGAGGTGGTAAGAAGCCTGTTCGCCACGAGGTTCGCGAGCAGACCCTGCACGCTGTCGGGCTGGTCAACGAGGCGGATCACCGCGGGCCAGGCGCCCTGCGGTGAGGCAAAGAGCATCCTCGTCACGGCGGCGAGTTCCTCGCCGTTGTCGGTCGAGGGCAGGAGCTCGAGCAGGATCGTGCGGTCCGTGAGCATCTCGACGCTGCCGCAGACCATGTGATCTCTGGAACTGCGGAGGCGCACATTCGCGCACCGGATGCACATCCACTTCGTGATGTCGCCGAACTTCAGCCGGTACCAGGAGGGAGCCTGAGCGGCGCCCGAGCACATGAGCCTGCGGAAGAACTCGCGGAAGCGGATGTCATCGGGATGCGTGATGCGCCCCCCGAACTCCTTTGCGCCGTCGAAGAGCTCGGTCGGCCCGAGCCCGAAGAGTGCCTTGAGTCCCTTTGAGACGTGGTACTTCTGCGAGGCAAAGTCGCCGAAGAAGTACTCGACCTAGGTCGCGTTCGACGGAACGCAGGCGCGGATGGCGGAGAGCTGTCCGCTTTCACGGGCGAGCGCCACGAGATCCCTCGCCGCGCCGAGTTCGTCGGCTCCGGCTCCGGAGAAGCTCTCAAGAAACCGTTTGACATTCTGCATCTGCGTTCACCACTCAGAGTAAGGAATCGGTGCGACCGGCGGGAGCGGAAGGTCCCCGGCCCAGTCATCAAGGTACCAGCGCAGCCAGAGCGTGGCCACGAGGGGCACGTACCCGTCGGCGTGCTGGTACTCGGCCTCGCCGCCCACGACGACGCGGCGGCTGAGGCGGTGTTCAAAGGCGCCGCGCAGCGTGAGCCCGATGCCGGTCGAGCTTTCCGCGGCGTCGCGCGCATAAAGGTCCTGGATCGCGGGCATTCCCGCGCGCAGCGGATAACGGTCACGCTCGGGCGACGTCGAGTGCGAGACACCGAGACGCCCCTCGAGTATCCACGACCAGTCGTCGGTGCGGCGTGCGTCGGAGAGGGAAAGCCCCGCCGAGAAATACCGCTCGGGCGAGAAGTATCCGCCCTGACCATAATAGTAGTCCGACAGGTCCTTCCCGAACCCCCAGTACATCACCGAGAGTCCCGCGGTCGTCTCGCGGTTCGGCAGATCCACGAGCCGGCGGTACCAGCCCGCCATCGCCTGCACGGCATGGTTGTCGGCGACGTTCTTGCCGTCGAGCTTTTCGTACGAGACGAAGGCCCAGAAGCCGTTCGCGCCGCCCTCGTCGTGCGACCACGAGAGGCGCCCGCCCGTGCGCATCACGCCGCCCCAGGTCCAGCCCGTGCCGGGGTCGCGCAGTCCCCCGTAGGAGAGGAGCGACGAGGTCTTCGGGCGCCGGTAGGCAATCACGGTCCAGCCCGAGGTGCCGGTCTGCCAGCTCCATGCGGCCGAGCCCGTGACGTTCGTCTCGCGGAACCCCATCGGAGTCGTGCCGATGTCGAAGGCGAAGCGGTCGTTTCTCCAGGCGACGGCGACGGATTCGCCGAGGTCGTGCCCGATGCCGGGATCGGTGCAGCCCGCGGCCCAGCAGGTGCCGACGGCCGTGGTCCACGGCGTGTTGAGCGTGAGGTCTCCGACGTTCCAGTACGCGGTGTCGGCGCGCAGCGTGAATTCGCCCTCGAGCGCGGGCATCCTCAGTTCCTTCATCCAGGTGAAGGTCGAGAGGTCGGAGTAGCCCGAGGTGCCCGAGTCGCGCGTGACTCTGAGGCCCGTCGTCACGACGGGCGTCTGCGCGAGCTGCAGCTCCGCGGCGCGCGATTTCAAGGACACCGTGAGCCAGCCGGCCTCGTTGTCATCGTCCTTCGTTCTCGTCGCGCGCGTGAAGGCCTCGGTCGAGTCCTTCTCCTCCATCGGGAGGAGCCCCGCGCTCACGAAGGCGAGGCGGTAGAGCGAGAGCGCGCGCTGCGGGTCGCTCTTCTCGAGCGCCATGGCCGCGGTCCTGAGCGCCATCGCGTTCTCCTCGGTGCGCGAGGAGAGGGCGCCGTCCTGAGCAGCCGCGTCGGCCGGGGCGCCGAGCACGAGCCACGCGGAGCGGTCCTCGCGCTCGAAAGCCTCGCCCGCGCGGGCATAGAGCGGACGCGCTGCGTCCATGCGGCCGGCCTCGGAAAGAAGATCGGCGAGCGTGACGAGACCGGCCGGGGTGAGTTCATCAAGCTCCTGCTCGTTCATGAGGGCGTCAAGCCGCGCGAGCGCGGCATCGCGCTCCGCCGGAGTGCCCGCCATCATCAGGCGGATCGTGTTCATGCGCGCCTCGCGCCCGAGGTCCGGGTCGGATTCGAGCGACTGCCACAGGCGCACGGCCTCGGTGCGGCATCCCGCGGCCTCCTGCCAGCGGGCGAGTTTGGCGACAAGCCAACCTTCCGTGGGCTGAATCGAGGCGAGCGTGTCCGCGGCGGCCGCGACATCGCCCTCTGCAGCGAGCGCGTCGGCACGCTCGAGTGTGAAGCCTTCCTCAAGCGAGCGAGCAAGGTCGGCGAGGCGCTCGGCGGACGAGAGCTCGCTCCCGAGCGCGGTCCAGCCGTCGGTGCGCGCGGCGGCGCCGCTGTGGCGGCCTGCGATCTCGGCGGCCTCCCTCGTGCGTCCGGCGTTCGAGAGGAAGAGCGCGTGCGGCCAGTCCCAGTCGGCGGCTTCCTCGGCCGAGAGCGTTCCCGCCTTCGGCGCCCAGCGCTCCCAGGTCTCAAGGGCCTTCTCCGTGTCTCCGGCGCGCAGGTGCGCGTCAGCGAGCGAATAGACCTCCCAGGGCGTGGGTGCGCGGATCGCGAAGGCGCGCTCCATGTATTCGGCCTCGCGGGCGGCGTCGCCCGCTGAAGCGGCGCGGCCGGCGTCGCGCGAGAACGATTCGGCCCGGGCCATGGCGATGTCGGCGGGAAGTTCCGCGAGGAGACGTGCGACACGGCGGCGCTCGGCCGCGGAGGCGTCTCCGCAGGCGGAGAGCGCCGCACGGAGGTGCGAGCGCACCTCGTCCCAGCGCTGCTGCGCGCGGGCGACGTTCGCGAGCCCGAGGTGCGCGTAGGGCAGGCCCGGCCGGTACGGCGCGGCCTCGCGGTAGGCGCGCGCCGCGGCGGCGTAGCGCCCGCGGGCGAGAAGTTCGTCGCCGCGGTCGACGCCGAGCCAGAAGAGCGCGCCGTTCAGGGACCTGCGCCAGTAGTCCGCCCGCGGATCGTCCGGGGCGAGCTCGAGCGCACGCCTGAGGCCCGTGGCGGACTTCGCGCGGGATCTGTTCTGATTGATGCCTGCGACCGCGTCCTCGACCATGCGCTCGAAGTTGTGCCGGTCGAGGATCGAGCGGCCGCGCTCGGCGAGGAGCGTCGCGCCCGAGTCGGCCGCGCGGGCGATGAGCGCCTCCATTTCGCGCCGGGCCTCGGCCTCGCGCGCGGGGAGCGCGAGCACCATCGTCCAGTACTCGAGCCCCGTGGCGTCCTCGGGCGGGCGTCCGCCGGTTCCGGCGAAGGCCTCCTCGAAGATCTTCACCGCGGCCTCGGTCTGGCCGGCGAGGAAGAGCATCCTCGCCTGCGAGATCTTCTCGGCCATGGGGCCGGTGGCGAGCGCCACCGCGGCGCGCGCCTGGCGGCAGTGCTCGTCCTTGCTGATCGCGCACACCGTGGCGACGAGCTCGGCGATGCGGTCCGGGTCCGCGGCCGGGTCGGCGAGCTCGAGGCGCACGGCCTCGAGCCTGAGGCCCGGGTCGTGCGGGCGCATGAGGAGCATGCGCCGCAGGGCATCGCGCTCGATGTCGATGCGGCCGATTGATCTTGCGCGTGCCGCCTGGTCCGTGAGCCAGGGGCGGGGTGCCACGGCGCGAGGCACGGCGTGGAACGAGGTCTCCGAGAGCGCAGCCGCCGCCTCTCCCGCCGTGATCGCCGTGATCACGGAGAGCGCGCACGCGAGCGCCGTCAGCCTGAGGGGCTGCCGGTGTTCAGGGGGGAGCGGGAGGAGGCGGGCGGATCTCGTCATGGTCTTCAGAGCTCCGCGCGCGGGAAGATGAGTTCGCCCGCGGCATCGAACGCGAAGCAGCCGCGGTCAAAGCCGAGGCCGAAGAGCGTGAGCATGCTGCGGTAGTAGGTGTCGCTGCCGAGCGGCTGGTACTCGAGCAGCGTCCGCGCGAAGGCGCCCGTTCTCGAGCGGCTGAGCCAGGGGAGCAGCGCCGCGGCGAAGGCGTCGGGACCCGGATCGGTCACGGAGAAGCGTTCGCCCTCGACGGCCGCCGGCGGCAGGCGCCTGGTCACAGTGATCTGCACCATGGGGTCGAGCGCCGCGCGGATCGTGCGGTGGTCGGGGTCCGCGGGCGAGATCATGCCTGCCCAGAGGTAGACGCGCACGGCGTCCCAGCTGCCTGCGGCGAGGTTCACGGGCACGATGCGGCCGTGGCCGTCGACGTCCGCCCAGTCGGGCGAGAGGCCGGCGCGCGAGCTCCTCACGATCACGCGCACGGCGGTCGCCGTGACGTGCTTCCAGGCCGGGTCCTCGGCTTCGAGCCGCCTCAGCACAAAGACAGGGAGGTAGCTCGGGTTCTGCCGCAGAAGTTTGTCATTCCGGAAACCGACGGCGCCGGGGGCAATCAGGCGCCCGATGCCGCGCACTTCGGCGGTCTGCCCGAGAAGGAGCCGCGCCATCGCCCGGCCCTTCTCCGTGTAGGCCGCGTCCTCCCAGAGGCGGCCGGCCTCGAGGAGCGAGTAGGCGATCCAGAGGTCCGCGTCAACGGCGTTGTTGCCGTCGATCACGTCCCAGCGCTCGGTCGTCTCCTTGGTCTTGGGATCGGTCTCGGTGATCCTTCCCCAGCGCCAGGCGGGGAGCGTTCTCGTGCAGTCGCCCGCGCAGAGGTTCGCCTCGGTCCAGGCGAGGATGCGCGCGAACCGCTCCTTGTCGCCCGCGGCGAGCGAGAGGAAGAGCGCGTAGGACTGCCCCTCCGAGGTGCTCGCCATCTCGGGCGAGGAGGCGTCGATGATGCGGCCCGACGGGTCCATCGCGGAGAGCGCGAACTCGTCCCAGATCGCGCGGCACGAGAAGCACGACTCGTGGAAGTGCGGCGTCGCGCCGGGGGCGGCATGCGCTGCGTGTTCCGCGGCGGACTCCGTCCGGGAAGCTTCAGCGGCCGGAGCGCTCCCGGCGGCAAGCGCGGGGCCGGCCGCGAGGAGACCTGAGAGGAGGAGGGGGAGAAGCCTGGTCTTCAGCATCATTTCTTCCCTCCCGCGGCGGGGGCGGCGAGTCTCGAGCGGATGCGGATGTGCATGAGCGCGTAGACCACGCAGCCGATCAGGATCGCGCAGAGGATGGCGCAGAGAATGAGGAGAACCGGATGCTCGAGCATCGCGTGCCAGACTCTCTGGTGCCAGGGGAGGCTGCCCACGTAGTAGGTGGGGGCCGTGTGATAGTTCTGCAGACCGTTTTCACCGAGGAGCGTCACCGCGCCCGAGGCGTCCATGAGCCTCGCGGGGTCGGAGATCGACTCGGAGAGGCGCACGAGGCCCTCGTCGTTGTTGCCGAGGAGCGCCACGACGGAGCGGCCCGGCGTGACCGGGCTCTCGAACCCGACGATCGCGGCGATCGGGCCGCGGGCACGGAAGTCAGTGACGCGGGATGCGGCGCGCCGCTCAGGGCTCGCCTGATCATCGTTGAGGCCGGCGCGGTTCGTCACGAGCCTGCGGGTCACGTCCTCGGTGAGGACGCCCGGCACCGCGTCGGTCGAGGCCGCGGCGACGGACTCGGGCAGGGGCCCGGTGACGAGGATGTCGCGGTCGGCGAGCGCGGCGGAATCGGGGGCGAGAATCACGTTCGCCTTCAAGGCCGCGGCGCCCGTGTTGGCCGAGATGCGCCCGACCGCTCCGAGCATCGTCTCGATCTCGGTGGCGGAGGGGGCCGCGGACATCGCGAGGACGGTCTCCGAGAGGTCCGCCATCTTTGAGAACGGGAAGCCCGAGCGCGTGAAGAGCCTCAGGTCCGGGAGCTCGGCGAAGTGATAGAAGCCCGTGAAGTCAATCTCCGAGCGCGGGTCGATGTCGAGCTGCGCCTCGAGCAGCGTCACCGTGCGGCAGTTCTCCTCGTTGCCGCCCTGGATCGAGAGGCCGAGCGCGTAGTCGAACTCAAGCGTGTTCACGGCGTCGAAGAAGAGCGTCGGGGCGTTGAGCGAGCGGAAGAGTTCGGCGATCGACTCGACGACGGGGATGCGTTCGATCGCGCGCACGGGCTCGACCGACGTGATCGGGATCGTGTCGGCGATGGCGCCGTTCACGCGGAAGCGGAGCTCCGCCGGGACGTTCTCCTCGGGCTTCGTCGTGCGGTAGTGGAGATCAACCGGGACGCTCGAGCGCGTCATCACGAAGAGGTCGGGCGGGAGCCGGAAGTTGAGCCGCACGGGCCAGGGCTGCACGCCGCGGCTCGTGAGCTGCCCCGGGTACTCGACGAGCTCGGAGAACTTGGTGGGCCGCGTCGTGTCGATCCACTTCGGCGCGTCCCAGGGCTCGCGCGGCAGGATCTCCGCGGCGCGCGTGACGAGCGCGCGGGGACCGGAGAGCACCGCGCGGGCGGTGGCGAGCGACTGCGCCGCGGTGATGAGCTCCTCCGTGGTGCGCCCCGAGATGACGAGCATTTTCGCCCACGGCGAGTACGGGGCGTCGGCGAGCGCGATCTCCGGTCCCTTCGGCTCGGGCCAGTCCTTCAGGAACTCAGGGCGCGAGTCCTTCGTCATGAAGACGACGAAGTGCCCCTCCGGGGGCTGGGCGTTGATCTTCACGGGGAAGCGCGAGCCGCGCCAGTCGGCGAGCGCGCCGAGCCAAGAGGTGACGACGGCCGCCGCGGAGAGCATCGGTCCGTCGGGGTTCTCGGGGAGCGCCACGGGCACGACCACCTGCGCCAGGTCGGCCGGGTCGATGAAGGGCGCGGGCAGCAGCCCGAGCTCGTCGGCCACGCGGATCTTCTGGTGCGCGAGCGTGAGGGTCGAGGAGTTGTCGACCGCAAGCCAGAGCGTGGGCGAGGTGGGCGTCGCGCAGACGTGCGCGTACTCGCCGACGAACTCGATCTCGATCGAGTTGTCATCCTTCAATTTCTTCGGGTCGAGCACGACCGTCGAGGTGTTCTGCTTGCCGAGGCCCTCCTTCGTGATGGGGATCGCTTCGGCGAGCTGGCCGTTCAGCCTCACGAGGACCTGCGAGCGGATCGGGAGCAGCGACGGCGAAGGCGTCCAGACGAGCTTGAGCTCGGCGCGCGTGATGATCTCGTCGCGGCGCATCACGAGCCGGAAGCTGCGCGTGGTGAAGACGCCCGTGAAGCGCATCGAGTCGGCGGGGCCGCCGAGGGCGAGCCTCGAGATGGGCGTGAAGGTCATCACGGGCGGCAGCGCCTCCTCGCGCAGGACGGGCGGCGCGAGCAGCGCCTCGTCAAGGCGCATGAAGGCCGGCCCCTGCGGTTCGGCCGGGGCGGCGGCATTTTCGGCGGGCGTGACGGGGGCTGTCGCGGCCGGGGCTGCCTCAATCCCAGTCGAGGCGAGGCCGAGCGCGAGCAGGGCGCCGAGCAATTTCTCCCTCAGCGCGCTCCGGGCCGGACAGACGGACTCTCTACAAAAACCTTTCACTTTTCTTCTCAGATCATTCTTGTTGTAATCGTGTCATATTTTCCTCCCGGGGACGATGCTCAGCGGGGCACCGAGCCTTCCGGGCGGCCTCGGAATCAGGTCCGAGACCGAGCGGATGCAGGAGGCGATGAAGCCGACGACGACCTTCGTGGTCCGCGGCAGATGATCGTACATGCCCTGGTAGCCGAGGAGCGAGAAGCGCAGCAGCAGCACGATGCTCTGCCAGAAGCTCCGCTCGGGCGGCTTGGGGTCGGCCCACGCGTCGGCGCGGGCGAAGGTGCATTCGGTGAAGCGCCGCTCCTCCGCGGGCGTCATCTCGAGGAGCTCGAGGCCGAGCCCCGCGCCGGCGGCGCGGCGCACGATGACCGGGAAGGTGTGGCTGATGCCGTCCTTCGAGAGGACGAGGCGCAGGCGGTCGTTCCTCATGAAGACGCCGGCGGCGGATTCGTCGAGCTTCACGCTCGCGCCCTGCTGCGAGAAGTCCGTGAGGGTCGCCGCCCAGGAGCGGCCGTCGGTGCCGAGGATCATCGCGGGCAGCTGCGTCCTCACGCGCGGGAAGCGGCGCTCCTGCACGGTCTCGATCGCCACGGCGATCGTGGCCCCGAGGATGACGAGGTTGTAGAAGGTCCAGCCGCCGTTGATCGCGAGCGACAGGTACTCGGGCGTCCCGGCCGAGAAGAAGGTGCTCTTCACCGCGAGCGCGAGGCCGAGGAGATTGAGCGCAATGAGGAACAGATAGGGCTTCGAGATCGCCCAGTCGATGTAGCGCTTCTCGACCATGCCGCCCTTGGCGGTGACGTTGAACTTGCCGTGCTTGGGCGCGAAGAGCGCGACGGTCGTCGGCAGCAGGATGTACCACGAGAGGATCGCCTCGTAGACGGTCGCGAGGAAGGGCGTGCGGTAGCCGCGCTGGATCACGCCCGTCGTGATCGTCGAGTGCACGAGGTGCGGGAAGACGAAGGCGAAGATCGACGCCGCGTCGGCCTGGATCACGTAGATGCCGAAGAGCAGGTAGGGGAGCGGCGCGAGGAGGAAGATGAGGCGCGGCAGGCCGTGCAGGAAGTGGATCATCGCGTTCAGGAAGCACATGCGCTGCCCGAACGAGAGCCCGCGCCCGAAGACCGGGTTGTCGAGGCGGAAGATCTGGATCATGCCGCGCGCCCAGCGGATGCGCTGACCGACGTGGCCCGAGAGCGTCTCGGTCGAGAGACCGGCGGCGAGCGGGATGCCGATGAAGGCCGAGCTCCAGCCGCGGCGGTTGAGCTTCAGGGACGTGTGCGCGTCCTCGGTGACGGTCTCGATGGCGATGCCGCCGACTTCGTCGAGCGCCTTGCGGCGCATCACCGCGCATGAGCCGCAGAACATCGTTGCGTTCCAGGCGTCGTTGCCCTTCTGGATGAAGTCGTGGAAGAGGGCGTTCTCCTCGGGCTCGCCCACCTCGAGGCCGAGGTTGCGCTCGAACGGATCCTCGGAATAGAAGTGGTGCGGCGTCTGCACGAGCGCGATCTTCGGGTCGCGCAGCATCCAGCCCACGGTCATCTGCAGGAACGAGCGCACCGGCACGTGGTCGCAGTCGAAGATCGCCACGAAGTCGCCGGAGACCTTCGTGAGCGCGTGGTTGATGTTGCCCGCCTTCGCGTGGTTGTGCTTCTCGCGGCGGATGTAGCCGGCGCCCGCCCCTGCGGCCCAGTCGCGGAACTCGTCGCGGCTGCCGTCGTCGAGGATCCAGACGTGGAGCTTCTCGCGCGGCCAGTCCATGGCGAGCGCGGCGTTGACCGTCGGGCGCACGACCTCGAGCGGCTCGTTGTAGCTCGGGATGAAGATGTCGACGTGCGGCCACGTGGAGCGGTCCGCCGGGCACGGCACCGGACGGCGCTCGAGCACCCAGAAGACCTGGAAGTCGCCGAGGAGCATCACCACCCACGCATAAGTCTCCGCCGCGACGAGCGTGAGCGAGAAGAAGGCCCCGGCAGGGGTGTCGAAGTTGAGGGTCTCCGAGTAGCGCCACCAGAGGTAGCGCGTCGAGACGAGGATCGAGAGCGTGATGAGGATGAGGAGCGAGAGGTGCGTGCGGATCCGTCGGAAGAAGAGCGCGATCGAGATCGTGAGCGTGAGGAACACGGTCTGGTTGCCGATCGAGAAGGGCTGCGTCACGCAGAGCGTGTAGAGGGTGAGGGCGAGCGCGAGGAGCACCGTGAGGACGAGCTTCTCCATCATCGTGAAGGGCTTCGTGCTCCCCGGCACGCCCGTGCGGCGCTGCACGGCCGGAATCGCGGCGAGCCGCCCCGAGACGTGCTCGAGGAGGTCGTGGAGCCGCGACTGCGAGCCTTCCCAGAGCTGCGTCACGAAGTTCCTCACCCGGGAGGAGATGCCCCTCACGATGTTCGAGGCGAACTCGGGCTCTGCGGCATGACGCACGAACCCCGTGCCGGCGCGGAAGACGAGGAGGAACGCGCTCTGCAGCACGATGCGCACCGGATCGAGCGGGCGGATGCGGGAGAAGTCGACCTGCGGGAACCAGTCGCGCGCGTCACGGCGCACGGCGTCCCAGGCCGGGCGCTCAAGCGGAAGGAATGCCCAGGCGAGTGTGAGCGCGACGAGGTTCACGAGGAAACTCAGGCGCGACGAGGCGGTATCCGCGAGACGCTGCACGTCCCGGTACCATCCGGCGAAGGCGGGAAAGCGGTCGGAGAGCGTCATTCAACCGTCCCTCCGGCGCGGGGTATCACCTTCACCGTCACCCAGCCGGCGAGCGCGGAGAGCGCGCGGGCGCTCGCGGCGCCGGGGATCGCCTGCACCACGGGCTGCTTCACGAGCGAAGCCTCGAGCGCGAGGTCGTCAAAGGGGATCATCACCGGTGCGATGCGGCCCTCGATCTGCGGCAGCGATGCGAGGAAGCGCGAGACCTCCTGCATCGACGGGCTCTCGGGGCGGACGCGGTTGAGCACGATGAATTCGCGCGGCGCGGGCACGTGGCGGGCGAGCCGCATCAGGCACCCGGCGTCGGGCTCCGCGACGGTGACGGTGAGGTCCGCGATCTCCGCGAAGACGAGGGTCGCCGCCGGATTGACGCCCGCCGGGCCGCCGTCGATCACGATGTCCGTGAAGTCCTCCATCGCCGCCTCGCGCAGGATGCGGATCGAGTGGCTCACCGACGGTCCCTCCGAGGCCTCCCCGGCGGGGAGCACATGGAGCGAATCGGTCGAGCGCCAGAGGTTCGTGAGCAGCGGCCGCTCCTTTCCGTCCGCGGCCCAGGCCGCGGCTGCGGCGAACCAGCCCTCCGGCTGCGGCAGCGGCAGGTTGAAGTAGAGCTCAAGCGGCGCGGCGGACGAGTGCGCCGAGAGCGCGAGCACCTTCGGGCGCGTGAGCGAGAGCCTCCAGGCGATCGACGCGGCGGTGAGGCTCGCGCCGGCGCCGGCGCGCAGGCCTTTGACCAGGATGATCATGATCCCCTCCCGTTCTCTTCAGGCTCCGCCTTGTCCGCGCCCTTGCCGGGGGTGGGAAGGTTGTCCCGGGCGACACGCAGCGCATCAGCGAAGAGCGGCCGGCTCGCGAGGAGCTCGGCCGTTTCATCGTCTGCGCTGGTGTTCTGGTAGCCCTCGGCGCTGAAGCCGTAGCGGCGGCAGAGCGAGAGGACGTCAGTCGGGATTTCCTTCATTTCGGGGAGTTCTTCGGGGAGTGAATGTTTTCTCTGTCGGCGGGGATCCTTGTTGTGCGGGTGCCCTGGGTGTCAGTAGCTGAGGAAGGAGAAGTACTTGCGAGCGAGTTTTTCGTAGGCGCCGCTTTCCTTGAGCTCCAGAATGGCCTCGTTGATCGGTCCGAGGAGCTGTTTCGCGTTGCGGCGCGCGACCGCGATCCTCGCTTCGGTGAGCTCGGGCGGGAGGTCGTCGCACCAGCCGCCGATCATGAGCGAGCGTCCCTCGGGGCTCCTCAGGATGTCGTAGCCGGGCAGGCCGTCGACGAAGAGCGCGTTCACCTCGCCCTCGAGGATCGCGTCGCTCATGTCGTCGTAGGTCTCGTAGGCGAGAACCTTCGCGCCCTTCGGTGCATAGGAGCGCGTCATCTCGTCGAACTGCAGCGACCCCTTCTGTGCGCCGATCACAAGCTCGGGCGCCATGGCCGGGGTGATCCGCGTGAACTCGGCGACGCGGGTGATGAAGAAGCTCCTCGAGCGGTAGTAGACGTCGGAGAACGCGTAGTCGGCCTGGCGCTCCGGCGACGACCCGAGCCCGGCGACGACGATCGAGACGTCGCCTGTCTTGAGTCCGGGCAGAAGCTCCTGGAAGCTCATCGGGCGGATTTCGCAGGGCCGTTCGAGCTCCGAGCAGATCGCGCGCGACACGTCGACGTCAAAGCCCGTGAGCTCTCCGTTCTCCACCCAGGCGAAGGGCTCGTAGTCGGCTTCGACCGCGATCACGACGGGCGCGTCGGCGTCCGCGCCGGTTCCGAGGAGAAACCAGCCTGCGGTGACGGCGCACAGGGCGGCGATGGTGACGAGGATGAGAGGACGGCGCATTGCTTGCTCCGAAAAGGGTTCTTGGGGTCAGAGGGTTCTGTCAGATCTGACGGGGTGCGGCTCCCGGGAGGGATGCGGGCATGCCGGACTGCGGCCGTGATGCTCAGAAAATTATAGTCTCAACAGTAGCTTGTCGTTTCCTAAATACTTTTCCTCAGGGGGTGCTTTGTCTCTGTGTGATTCCGGGGACTCAGGGTGTATACGGAAAGAGACACTTCAGAGCAGAGGGATGCGTCTCAGGCGCGGCGCCTCCGTGGGGGCGTTCGATGCGTCCGGCGGCGCGGGCGGCTCCCCGGGATCCTCCGGGTCCGCGATGTCGCTGAAGTGCTCGACGCGGTCGCGGCCGTTGCGCTTGGCGCGGTAGAGCGCGCGGTCCGCCTCGTCGATGAGCGCCGGGATGGGCTTCGCGTCGTCCTCGGCGGGAATGCTTGAGCAGCCGATCGACACGGTGAGCGGATCCGTCACGGGACCGTCCGCGCGCAGGCCCGTCCCGCGGGAGATCGTGCGGACCGCGCAGAGAAGCGACTCGGCGATCAGATCGAGCGTGGTCGGGGTCACGTCCGGGCAGAGCACGACGAATTCCTCGCCGCCGTAGCGATAGACGCGGCAGCGGGGCGGCAGGTTGTGCTCCACGACCATGGCGAGCGAGCGCAGCACGCGGTCGCCGAAGATGTGCCCCTTCGAGTCGTTGATGAGCTTGAAGCGGTCGAGGTCGAGCATCAGCACGCCGAACCCTGCGGGTGCGCGCGGCGTGCGGGCCGTGGCCTCGTCGAGCGCGCGGCGGTTCGCGATGCCCGTGAGGGCGTCGAGCGACGCAACGTGAAGGAGTCTGCGGCAGTCCGAAGAGAGCTCCACGCTTTGCTCATGGTCCTCGGTGAACTTGCGAAAGAGCGTCCAGATCCAGCCCGAGAGCTCGTTGAACTCGACGAGCGGCACGGAGATGCGCTTCTCCGGGACCTTCTGGCTCAGGCGGAAGTCCGCGATCGCCTTCGAGATCTGAGTGAGTGGCTTCAGGATCATCAGGAAGCCGAGCAGGCAGATCGCCACCATCATGAAGACGGCCGCGAAGAAGAGATAGAAGACGGGGCCCGTGCGTTCGGCGAGCTCGGTGATGAAGTTCACGTCGTCGAGCAGTTCCCGGGTCTCGATGACCTCGAAGGTGCGCGCGATCTCGGCGCGGCTGCGGTTGAGCTCGTCGATGCTCGCGGCGAAGGCTGCCTTCGCGGCGTCGAGACGGTTGATGTGCTCGATCAGCTCGGTGTGCGCGGCCTGAAACTTGCCGCACACCTCGGTGAGCCGCGGGCTGGTGCCCGCGTCCGGGCAGAGCGGCATGAGGATGACGTGGAGACGCTCGGTGTGCTCGCGCAGCCCCTTCACGTCGGCGTCGATGACGACGTGGCGGTCATTGTCCGTGAACTCCACGGGAAAGTCGCTCGAGGTGCTCTCGGCGAGCTGATGAATCATGAGGCCGAGTCCGAGGTAGAGCTTCCAGCGGTTGTAGACGTCGTCGTGGCCCGCGCTGATCCTGATCCGGTCCTGCCAGGCCTCACCGAGTTGATTGAGGAACTGATGGCGTTCCTTCATCTCCTCCTCAACGAGGCCGATCGAGGATTCCGAAAGAAGCGCCGTCGCGGCGAGGTAGGACTCGCGGGCCCGCGAGAGACTCGGCGTCGTGGCGAACGTGTTGAGCGAGAAGCGCAGGTTCTCGAGGTTCGCGTAGTTGCGCTGGGCCGTGAGGATGCGCTGAACGGCCTCGCGGCCGAGCTCCTCGGAGTGGCTGCCGATGTCAAGGTTGATATGGACGAGCAAACCGATCGCGATCGTGAGCAGCACGATCACGGGCACGAAGAGCGTGAGCAGGAAAGTGCGCAGACTGAGCGTCTGCGCGGCGTCGCGTTTCACTGCCTGGGTTTGCTCGGACATGGCGGGCGAGGGATTTAAATCAGGGCCTGCGGGATGTCCCGGGGGAGCATTCGGCGGGCCTTTGGCTGGCCGGGGAGAACTGCAGGTGTGCTGCAGGGGGAGAATGTGTTCTTTACGGAATCGTCAGTCCGTCCGGGGATGCCGGACGCGGAGGAATCATCGTGAGAACGCCGACTCCGGGGGCGGAAGGTCAAATGTTCCGTCCGGCCATCGAGGGTGAAGCGTCACGCCGCGGTGGAGATGTGCGGGATACCCGGCCCGGCAGGGAACGACCGGGAGAACGGGGCGGCCGAGGGCGCTCCGGGCACGGGGCAGTTTCTTGGGAGGGGGAGTCATGGGTGGATATTCCGTTTGCTGTGCGTTGTGACGCATTTTAAAGACTCAGGGGCATTATGCGCAACACTGTTACAAATCCGTTTTCCCGTGCGGATCGGATTTGTGCCCGATTCTGTCGAAATGATGCTGTTTACAGTATCCCGCGCGCACGCTGAATGAGAATCTGTAAAGTTCTGTAAAGTATCGCACAAAAGACATTCCAGACTGGGTGCGGTATATTGGATTGGAAGTCAACGCTGTATTTTATATTTACATTTTTCTGTTCCGATAAGGTTTGCAGAATTGAAATAACAGCTTGTATACAAAGGGATTTTTATGCGATGCCCGAGAATGCGTCATGCGAGGGCGGCTGCTGACATCTATCGTCTCGCTGTAGCGGCGGGTGCTGTGAGAGGCTCAGGGACCGTTCCGGCACGGCTTGATGCGGGTTCATCTCAACGGCGGTCCTCGTCCTCCCGACGGAGCACCGGGGAGGGATCAGCGTGAAAAAGGGGTGCCGTCTGTGACTGCCGGGCAACCGACCGGGTGCGGTTCCGCTTGCCGCGGGACCTGGGCGCTGCGGCCTCTGCGGTGGGAATTTAGTGACATCGTGACAGCCTCGGGAGGAAAAGCACGGGACGAGGTCCGGGCGCCGGGTGCGGCAGGCGCACCGCGGACTGCCTCTGAGAGGGAGTGGTTGTCGGGCAGTTCCATGGGCTGCCCGGACCTCGTTCAAGAGCGAAGGCCTGATCGTCACAGCTGCCGCAGATCCGCTCTCATCGGGGAGGGGGAGAAATTTATCTCGCAGAATGAATGTCAGCATGCCTGTGGGAGGGAGATTCATCTTTTCAGCGCCTCATCCGGAAGAGCGGTCCGCCGGGGCGGATGCCGGGAAGCTTCGTGAGCGTTCCTGCGCACAGCCTCCGTCCGGAAAGGACGGTGTCAGAGGGTGATGCAGGCATCTGTCAGGTGGGTCGGGCGGTTCCGAGGAAAGGCGCTGCAATTCTATCGAGCCGGAACGGGGGAATGACGTTTCAGGATGTTCCTGAAATCTGTAAACCGTCCGGATAAATCGATTTTCATAGGAAATCAAAGTATCTGATGGAACGGAACGGTCTGTAGACATTGGAGATCGGGATGGAGGGAATGAATGTTTGAATATGTAACAAAATGAGAGGAATGAGAGTGGCGGTGAAGGAGGTGAGTGGGGAAGGTCGGGGAAATTTTCAGTTTACACAGGAATCGGCTCAGGTCCGCTGATGCCGGCGGGTTGTCGGGAAGGTTCCGGCTGAACGGAGCCCTTTCATAGGTGTGCCGCCGGGCAAGGGAGGGATTTGAATTATTTTAATGGAGCCGGGGACACAGTCGATACTGGAGGGATAACTATGTTTACTCCTCCCGGAGGCGGCACCGCATCAACCAGCGGCCGGGCATTTCCCGACGGAGAGCGTTCCAGCCCCTCCGCCGCCCCGGTGACTCGGGCGGATGAGCCCCGCCCCCGGTATGTCACCAAAGGACTAGACGGAACTGTAACCATCGAATATTGCTCAAAATTCTTCCTGATTCGAGAATGATCCCCATCGACCGGCGCTTCAGACGCCGGCCCGAAGGAACATTCATGAAAAGGAGAAACAATCATGACGCTCAACAGACGCCGTTTCCTCGCGGGTTCCGTCGGCACCACGGCCGCGGCCGCGATCACCGCGATCCCCGCCGTTGCCAACGCGACCGCGCAGAAGGTCGCCAAGTGGGACAAGACCGTTGAGATGGTGGTGATCGGCGCGGGCGGCGCCGGTCTCGCGACGGCCGTCTCCGCGGCTGAGCACGGCATCAAGGACATCATCATCCTTGAGAAGATGGCCTTCATCGGCGGCAACACCGCCGTCGCCACGGGCGCCTTCAACACGTCCGACCCGGCCCAGAAGGAGCAGGGCATTGAGGACAGCCCCGAGCTGCACGCCGAGCAGACGCTGAAGGGCGGCGACTACCGCGCCAACCCCGAGCTCGTGCGCACTCTCACCTACAACTCCTACGAGACCCTTGAGTGGCTCGAGAAGAAGGGCGTCCGATTCCAGCCGAAGATCCTCCAGGTCTACGGCGCGCTCTGGCCGCGCTCCCACGCCACCGAGGCGAGCAAGGGCAGCGACTACATCCGCGTGCTCTCGACCGAGGCGAAGAAGCAGGGCACCGAGATCGTCACGAACGCCCGCGTCGTTGACATCATCCGCGAGGAGCCCCTCGCCGGCCGTGTGATCGGCGTCGAGTACGTCGACCGCGCCGGCAAGCACATCTTCATCCGTGCCACCAAGGCCGTCGTGGCCTGCGCCGGCGGCTTCGGCGCGAACCGCGAGATGCGCTCGCTCCACGACCCGCGCATGTACAACCTCACGACGACGAACGTCGAGGGCACCTCCACGGGCGAAGTGCTCGTGATGATGCAGGACATCGGCGCCGAGGTCACCGGCATGGACCACATCCAGTGCAACCCCGGCTGCCCTCCGGGCCGCAAGCTGCGCGTCAACATGTTCTCGTGGCCGCAGAACATGATCATGGTCGGCTATGACGGCAAGCGCTTCATTGCCGAGGACTCCCGCCGCGACCAGATGCGTGACGCGATCCTTTCGCTGCCGAAGCAGACCGCCTTCTGCATCCAGGACGACTACGGCCAGAGCCTCAACAACAAGGGCCATCAGAAGGACAACCACCGCGCGCTCGAGACGGGCGACGCCTGGCGCGCCGACACGCTCGAGGAACTTGCGAAGAAGGCGGGCATTGACCCGGCCAACCTCGTCAAGACCGTCGAGGAATACAACAAGGGCTGCGACGCCGGCAAGGATCCGGGCGGCAAGAAGCCGCGCAACCTCCGCCGCATCGAGAAGGCGCCCTTCTGGGCGGGCTTCGCCGGCATGTCCGTGCACCACACCATGGGCGGCGCGGTCATCAACAAGGACACGCAGGTGATCGACCGTCACGGCAAGGTGATTCCGGGCCTCCACGCGGTCGGTGAGATCACCGGCGGCATCCACGGCAGCAACCGTCTCGGCGGCAACGCCATCGCCGACATCTTCACCTTCGGCCGCCTGACCGGCATCGCGATCGCCGCCGGCAAGTGACCTGAAGCCTGAGGTTTTCTCCTCTGTGTCTGCTTTCCCGTCCGTGCATCCAGCTCTCCTGGGGTACACGGGCGGGATTTTTTTTCACTCCGCTCAGAACTCGCCGATGAGCCTGAGCATGTCGGCGAAGTCCGCCGTCGTGCGGGCGTTGAGCTTGAAGCGCGCGGCGGCACGGTGCACCTTCACCGTGTGCTCGGTGACGCCGAGCTCGGCGGCGATCTGCTTGTTGAGGAGTCCCCGGGCAACGAGGCGGCTCACGTCCTGCTCGCGCGGCGTGAGCCGGTCGAACCGGGCCCGGGCATCGTCAATCTCGCGGTCGTGCTCCCGCCGTGAGGCGTTCTCGGCGAGCGCCCGCTCGACGCTCGCGCGCAGCTTCTCGCCCTCGACGGGCTTCTGCAGAAAGTCGCTCGCGCCGCGGTGGAGCGCGTTCACCGCCATCTCGACATTGCCGTGGCCGGTGAGGAAGATGATCGGAAGGCCGATCGACTGCTCGGTCATCACCTCCTGGAGCTGCAGACCGTCCATCTCGGGCATTTTCACGTCGAGAATGACGCAGCCCTCGACCGAGGGGTCATCGTTCTCGAGGAACTCGAGCGCGCTCGCGTACTCGGCGACGTTGTAGCCCATCATCCTCAGCATGAAGGCCTCGGACTCGCGGAAGGCGGGGTTGTCGTCGACGATGCGGACGACGGAGAAGTTTTTCCTAGGCATTTGATGTCTTTCCGGGAATCATGAGGCGGACGGCGAGGCCGCCCGCAGGACTGCGGCTGAAGTCGATGCGCCCGCCGTTCTGCTCGAGGATGTTCCGCACGACCATCAGCCCGAGGCCGAGACCGCTCTCCTTGAGGCTCATCATCGGCCGGCCGAGCTTCTCGAGCGTCTCGTCGTCCGCTCCCGGGCCGTTGTCCGAGACGACGATGCTCCAGAGGGAGGCACCCTCCGCCGGGGGCTCGAGACGGATCTCCACCATCGGGCCGCGGGCGTCGGTCGTCCTGCGACTCGCCTCCGCGGCGTTCTTCAGCACGTTGTAGACGCAGAGCTCCGCGCCCTTGGGGTCGATTGACGCGGGGGCCTCGGGCGGGATCTCCCCAACCAGAATCCCGCAGGCCTCGAGCGACGCGGAGCGGTAGGTGGCTACCGCCCGCCGTATGACCTGCGCGAGGTCCGAGTGCGCCGCTGGCATGTCGCCGCTCTGCTTTGCGTAGCGGCGCACGAAATTGATGGTCTCGGAGGCGGAGACCGCCTGGCCCTCTATCTTGTCGAGCACGGATTCGATGAGCGGGACATCGGGCTTCCCGGCGTTCTTCAGGTGGAACCTCAGACCCGTGCAGTAGTTGGCGATGGCGCCGAGCGGCTGCTTCAGTTCATGGGCGATGAGGCCAGAGAGCTGATGGATGACGCCCGCGCGCTCCAGGGCTGAGAGCTCCGCGCGGCTTTCCTTCGCCGCCCGGTCGAGCTCCCTCATCGTGTCGATCGCCTCGCGCAGCGACGCCGTGCGCGTGTAGACGAGGCGGTTCACTCGGGCAATGTGCCAAAGGAGGGCGAGCAGCAGGGCGCCCGCGAGCAGTATCTCGGTCGAGAAACGCCGCCAGAGCGCCGGGACGGACCATTCCTGCAGCCAGGCGTAGGAGCCGAGCGCGAGCGTCCGGGAGAGTTCGTCGGCCTCGGTGAAGTCGCTCCCGAGGAACCACTTCTGCCCGTTGACGGCGGGCATCGTGTAGAGCGTGCTCGCGAATGACGTGACGATTGCCGGGGGCGTCCCGGGCATGGAGGCGAGCACGATGCCCGGATAGAGCGGGGTCGAGTGCCAGCAGCCGCTCACGGGATCCGTCACCGCGTCAACGGCCCGCAGCGCCCCCGCCGGGATGACGCCCTCCCTTTCGAGGCGCTCGAGCTCGCAGAGCCGCAGGATGCCCGCGTCCACGGATCCCGCGAGCAGCGCCGAGGCGACGCCGGGATGGCGCCAGCCCGCGGGTTTCACCTCGGCGAGGCTCTTCTCCTCCAGGCCGGCCTTTCGCAGCAGGCCGAGGAAGGCGAGGTACTCGCTCGTCTGCGCGGTGGCCGCGACGGCCACGGTCCGGTTCCTGAGGTCCCGGATGCCGCGGATGCGGTCGTCGTCCGCACGGGTGACGATGAGGCCGGCGATCGACTTCGTCGGATCCGTGGTGTACTCGGGCGTCCTCACAGCCACGGCGGATGCGCCGTAGTCAAGGTGCGCGGCCCAGTACCGCACGGCCGACGAGACGAAGAAGCTGAGTTCCCGCTCCTTGAGCGCGACGGTGTTTCCGACGGGGAGTTCCTCCACCTCGATCTTCAGCCTGGGATGGCGGGCGCGCAGGACCTCGAGCGTGGGCCCGAGCGTGTGCGGCCAGAACTCGGGCTCGAAGGTGTCGAAGAGCCCGATGCGGATGACCTTGTCCTGCGCCGTCGCGGACGAGTCGGATGCCTCGGTGAGCGCCGGAGAGAATGCAAGGGCAAGCGCGCAGGCAAGGCCTCCGAGTCGTTGGAGCGGCGTCTTCATGGCCTTGCCTCCGCGGCCGACGCGCCGGCGATCCGGCCCACGGTGACGGCCGAGGCGAGACCGTTCCCGCCGAGCCGGCACTTGCCGTGGAGTCCGCCGATGATCGCGCCGGCGGCCCAGAGCCCGGGTATGACTTCACCCTCCCCGCCGCGCCGGTAGACGGCGCCGTCGGCGCGGATGTGGAGCCCCCCGAGCGTCTCGTGGACGTGCATCTCGACATGCACGGCCCAGAACGGAGGGTCGCGCAACGGCATCAGCTTCAGGGCGCCTGAGGACGCGGACGAGGCCGATGACGGATCGGCGACCTCACGGTTGTAGCTCTCGATCGTCTCCTCGAGCGCCGCGGGCGGGACGCCGATTTTCCGGGCGAGGTCCGCGGGGCTCCCGCCCTTGAAGACCGTGCCGTCCTCGATCCCCTTCCAGAGATCCTTCTGGATGTCCATCTGGGAGGAGAGCACCGTGGCGTTGTCGCCCACCTCAAAGACGGGCGGCTTTGCGTCACGCATGAAGGCCTCGAGCAGCCGGTCGCGCGGGGAGTCCTCGTTCACGAAGCGCTTCCCCGTGCTGTCGACGTAGATGAAGCGCGCGGCATCGAGGTGCAGGTAGCCCTGGGTTTGGATCCTTCCGGGCGGGCGCGGCACGCACTGGATGTTCCCGAGCCCGATCACGTCGGCGCCCGCCGCCATTGCGGCGAGGAGCGCATCGCCCCTCGCGCCCGGCTGGTTGTCGGTTGCGAGCCCCCTGAGCTCGGGCGCGTATTTCGCTACGAGCTCGAGGTTCGCGGCAAAGCCGCCCGCGGCGAGCACGACGCCCCGGCGGGCGCTCCAGATGATCTGCTTTTCCTCGGCATCGCGCACCGTGACGCCGGTGACACGGCCCTCGGAGAGCGTGAGACTCTCGAAGCGCTGCCCGAAGAGGATGCGCACGCCGCGGCGCTTCGCCTCGCGGTAGAGCGTCTCGACGTAGCCCGTGTGCACGGGCTGCCAGCAGCGCGTCCAGAGCGAGCTCGAGTAAATCGGCTCGGGCTCGAAGTTCATGCCCATGGCGGCGAGCCACCGCAGCGTGTCCGGCGCCGCCTCGATCATGGCGCGCACGAGAGGGAGCTCGATCTCGGCGTCGCCCGCGGAGCGAACGGTGTCGGCGAAGTGCCGGTCGACCGAGTCGCCGGGCGTCGGCCGCCCGTCGGGGCCCGAGGACGAGGCGAAGAGCCCGCGGTCCGAGTGCATGTTGAGTCCGATGCCGCTGCCCTTGTCGAGCACGACGACGTCGGCGCCCTTCTCGGCGGCTGCCACCGCGGCGGCGAGCCCGGCGTTGCCTCCGCCGATGATCACCACGTCCGCGCTCTCCCGCTCCGGGCCTCCGCAGCCGGTGAGCACGGTCGGAATCACGGCGCAGCCTCCGGCGATGAGCCCGGCGGCGAGCATTCTTCGTTTTGATTTCTGAGGCACTTCGGGTATGGTCTCTCTGAAGCCTGCGGACCCGCACCGGAACCGCTGAGGGCGAAGAATCAAGTCTAAGAAAATTCGTGGCTCCGCGAAAGATTTACGGAACATTCGGGAATGCCCGGGATCCATCACGGCGGGCCGCGCGGCCTGACGGCGGGCCCCTCGTGCAGTTAAAATGACGCGCCCGCACGTGCGAACGGCGGAAAAAGACACAAAAAACAGGACCGATTTCCCACAGGAAACCCCCGGCCCCGAGAGGCCCGGAAGAAGAGAGAAACATGAAAATCAAGAAGATCATCCGCACCGAGGATCCCGACGACATCAAGTCGGGCTTTGCCGCGACGGTGTGGGACATCGTCAAGATGTCCTCCCTCATCGCGGGCGGCGTCGGCTTTGCCTCGGCGTTCCTCGTCCTCAACAAGTTCTTCACGATGGCCGAGGGCGGCTGGACCGATGCCCTCTGGGTCTGCGCGGTGATCTTCGTGCTCCTCTTCGCCGGCCTCTGGTACCCGGTCCGCGAGACGGTCGCGCTCGCCCGCAAGAAGGACGAGGACAAGGTCTGCCACGACGTCCCGGACTCCGCGCTCGTCTCCGTGGTGCTGCCGCAGTACGCGTTCACCTTCTCCACCGTCTTCTTCTTCCTCGTGACGGTGGACTACACGACGATGCTGCTCAATCCGTACATCGTCGGCGACAAGCTCCTCGACTACCCCGGCGCCATCTTCTTCTTCTACGGCGTCGCCCCGGCGGTGATCTGCAACGTGCTCTTCGGCGGCTTCCAGCGCTCCCGCGTGAAGAAGCTCTTCCGCTACGAGGCGTAATTCCGATGAGCAGTCCCGCCCTCTCAACCCGCATCCGCCGGGCGGGCGGGATTCTTATTTCCGAGGCCGCGACGAACGGCGAGCGCTCGTCCGCCCTCGCGGCCTTCTCGCAGTTCAGGCAGGAGCTCCTGCCGATGCTCGAGGCCTTCCGCAGGAAGCTCGAGGGTGACCTCAAGTGCCTCGGACTCACGGGCCGGGTGGTCTGGAGGCTCAAGAACGTCGCCTCGACCGAGCGCAAGCTCCGCCGCTCGCGCGGCCTGATGATCCCGGATCTCCACGACATCGCCGGCCTGCGCGTGATCCTGCCGACCACGGATGACGCCCGGCGCTTCTCCGAGGCGATGAAGGAGAAGTTCACCGCCGACGGCTGGCGCTTCCGGGAGAAGACGCTCCGCGACTACACGCGCAGTCCCAAGCCCGACGGCTACCGGAGCATCCACCGCACCTACCACGTCTTCCGCACCGAGGAGGCGGTTCTTCCGGGGAAGTCCCGGCTTCCGCTCGACTTCATGCTCCGCGCGGAGCTCCAGATCCGCTCCGAAGCCGAGCACGCCTGGGCGACCGGCGTCGAGACGATCGGCTTTCTCACGGGGCACCGGCTCAAGTCAGGCGAGGGCCCGGAGATCTGGAAGCGGTTCCTGCTGCTTTCGGCCACGCTCTTCGCACGCCTCGAAGGCACGATGCTGCCTGAGTCCTGCGCGCGCATCCCGCGCGACGAACTCGCGCGCGATGTCCGGCTCCGGGCGCACGCGCTCCGCATCTTCGACCTGATGCCGCAGTACACGGTGGAGCGGGACCGGGTGTTCGCCGCGGACCGCCTCCCCGACGGGCACGACCTGCAGCTCATTGAGCTTGATCTCAAAAGCCGCACCACCGCCCTCACGTCCTTCCCCGCGGACGATGCCGCATCGGCCGAGTCCTGCTGCCTGTCGCAGGAGACGCCTCACGGCAGCCTCCCGGATCCGGACCGGTTCGTGCTCCTCGCGCGTTCGGGCGGCATGAAGGAGACGCGCGAGACCTACCCGGCGATGTTTCTCGACTCCTCGGCCTTCCGCAGGACGCTCGAGGCGGCCATAAAGCGCTTCATCTGAGACTTTCGGGACATTTCCGGCGAGTCCGCGGCAAGTCGGCCGGCCGCGGCGGCTGATAGCATTTCCACTCAGGAATTCCTTCAACCGCTCCGAGGACACAAACTGCCATGCGGATGATGTTCGTGATGCTCGGCGTCTACATAGCGCTCAACGCCTGGGTGTGCTGGCTCGTCGTGAGAAGTCTCGCGGGGCTGCCGCTCGTCGTCCGCATCCTCGCCGGCCTCCTCTTCCTCGCGCTCGCCTTCGCCTTCCCGCTCTTTGAGTTCGCGCACCGCCGCATTCCGATGAGCCTCACGCAGGCTGGCTACTGGATCGCCACCGGCTGGCCCACCTTCGTCTTCTACACGGCGATCGCCTACGCGGTGCTCTGGCTCCTCTGCCGCCTGGGACTTCCGCTCCTCGACGCGGTCCCGTGGGCGAGGATCGCCACGGCGGCGGGGCTCGCCGCAGCGGTGCTCATCTGCGGCTACGTCAACTTCACCATTCCCGCGGTGAGGGAGATCACGGTCGACCTCTCCGCAGGCGCGGCGAACCCGCGCACGATCCGCGTCGCGGCGGTGAGCGACCTGCACCTCGGCTACGGCATCACGCGGGAGCGCCTCGAGGGCTGGGTACGCCGCATCAACGAGGGCGCGCCCGAGGCGGTGCTCGTGAGCGGCGACCTGATCGACATGGCGATGCGGCCCCTCGACGAGACGCAAATGGACGAGGCGCTCCGCGGGCTGCGCGCCCCGAAGGGCGTCTGGATGGCCCCGGGCAACCACGAGCACTACAGCGGGCTCGCGGGCGCCGCGGACTTCGCGAAGCGCTCGAACATCCGGCTCCTCATCGACGAGGCTGAGGAACTCGCCCCCGGCCTCACGATCGTCGGCCGCGACGACCGCAGGAACCCGGCGAGAAGCGCCCCCGCGGCTCTCCTTGACCGCGTGCCCGAGGGAAACGCCGTCGTCGTGCTTGACCATCAGCCGCATGCCGTAGATGTCGAGCGGACCGCAGCCGCGGCGCCGGCCGGCAGAACCTTCGCCTTCTACGGGCACACCCATGACGGTCAGGTCTGGCCCTTCAACCACGTGCTCGGCCTCTTCGGGCTGCTCCCCACGGGCATGAACAAGGTGGGCGGAATCGACGCCTTCGTCTCCTCGGGGCTCGGCCTCTGGGGCGGCCCCTTCCGCGTCGCGACGACGGGCGAGATCCTCTTCATCACGATCCGCTGGTGACTCCAAAGAGAAGGCCCGCCGGTGAATCACGGGCGGGCCTCCTGGATCATGGACTTCAGGTGAAGTCAGATCACTTCTTCGCTTCGCGGGCGCTGTGGCGGTCGCGGAGGATGCCGATCACGTCGGCGAGCTCGAGGTTCGCGTCCTGAAGCAGCACGAGGAGGTGGTAGACGAGGTCGGCGGCCTCGTTCTTGAGTTCTTCGCTGTCGTGCACCGTGGCGGCGAGCGCCGTCTCGACGCCTTCCTCGCCCACCTTCTGCGCGATGCGCTTCGTGCCGCGGGCGTAGAGGCTCGCGGTGTAGGAGGAGGCCGGGTCGGCGTTCTTGCGCGAGCCGAGGAGCACCTCGAGGTCACGCAGGAACTGCCACTTCGCCTCGAGCGGGCCGAAGCAGCTCTGGGAGCCCGTGTGGCAGGTCGGCCCCTCGGCGTTGACGAGCACAAGCAGCGTGTCGCTGTCGCAGTCGGTGCCGATGTCCACGAGGTTGAGCCAGTTGCCCGAGGTCTCGCCCTTCGTCCAGAGGCGGTTCTTCGTGCGCGAGAAGAAGGTGACCTTCTTCGTCGTGAGCGTCACCTCGAGGGCGTCGCGGTTCATGTAACCGAGCATCAGGACCTGGCCGGAGGTGGCGTCCTCGATGATGGCGGGCATCATTCCGCCGGTCTTCTCCCAGTCGAGGGAGTCAATCTGTTCCATTGTCAGCATGTTCTGGCCTCAATACCGTTCTCGGCGAGATAACGCTTGAGTTCGCCGATGTTGATGATCTGTTTGTGGAAGACGGAGGCGGCGAGCGCTCCGTCGACGTGCGCCTCGCGGAAGGCGTCAAGGAAGTGAACCATCTCGCCCGCGCCGCCGCTCGCGATCAGCGGCACGCGGCAGGCCGCGCGCACGAGCTTGAGCTGCTCGATGTCGTAGCCCTTGCGGACGCCGTCCTGGTTCATCATGTTGAGAACGATCTCGCCGGCGCCGCGGCGCTGGACTTCCTTCACCCAGTCGATGGTCTGCCACTCGGTCTTGCGGGTGCGCTTCTCGTCGCCCGTGAACTGGTTGACCCAGTAGCGGCCGCTCTCCGCGTCGTGCCACGTGTCGATGCCGACGACGACGCACTGCACGCCGAAGCGGTCCGCGAGCCTCGAGATGAGGGTCGGGTCCGAGAGGGCGGGGGAGTTGATGGAGATCTTGTCCGCGCCGAAGGCGAGGAGCTTTCCGGCGTCCTCGACCGTGCGGATGCCGCCCGCGACGCAGAACGGGATGTCGATCGCCTCGGCGACGCGCGAGATCCAGCTCTTGTCGACGGTGCGGCCGTCCGAGGACGCGGTGATGTCGTAGAAGACGAGTTCGTCCGCGCCTTCCTCGGCGTAGCGCCGGGCGAGCGGCACGATGTCGCCGATGATCTCGTGATCACGGAAGCGCACGCCCTTGACGACCTGTCCGTCACGGACGTCGAGACAGGGGATGATTCTCTTGGCGAGCATTGAGACTCCTGAGGGGATTCTGTGAAATTCCGGGAACTTCCGCGGCGGGCATGCATTTTACGCGCCTGACCGGGCGGGGCTCCGAAAGGTAAAAGGTTGACTGGCCGGACGGCGGCGCTCCGGGATCCTTCCCCCGGGAGCGCACGCCTTCATCTATCGTCCGCCGGGCGTTTCAGGGACGCTTCCAGCAGTCGATCGCCTCCTTCGCGGTGAACTTTCCGTCAAGGAGCGCGCGGCCGACGATGACGCCCGTGACGCCTGAGCCCTTGAGGCCCTCGATGTCCGAGAGCCCGCCGATGCCGCCCGAGGCCTGGAAGCCGATCGCGGGGAACTCCGCCGCGAGCCCGCGGTAGAGCTCGGCGTTGGGACCGGCGAGCGTGCCGTCGCGCGAGATGTCCGTGCAGAGCACGTGCTTCAGGCCCACGGGCTCGTAGGCGCGGATCAGGTCCTCGATGAGAACGCCCGAGTCCTCCTGCCAGCCGCTCACGGCGATCTTCCTCGCGCCCGTCCCGTCGATGCGGACGTCAAGCGCAAGCACGATCGCCTCGGCGCCGAAGCGGCGCATCCAGCCCTGGACCATCTCCGGGTTCTTCACGGCGCAGGAGCCCACGACGACGCGCGAGGCGCCCGCGGCGAGAAGGGCCTCGACGTCGGCTTCGCTTCGAACGCCGCCGCCCGTCTGGACGGGGATCGAGAGGCCGCCGAGGAGCTTTTTCAGCAGCGGGATCTGGCGCTTCGCCGGATCCTTCGCGCCCGTGAGGTCGACGATGTGCAGGAGCTCGGCGCCGGCGGCCTCGTAGGCCTGCAGACGCTCGAGCGCCTCGTCGCCGTAGTCGCGCGACGCGCCGTAATCGCCCTGGTGCAGTCGCACGACGCGGCCGTCGAGAAGGTCAATCGCGGGGATGATCATTTTCAGTCGACTCCAAGGAAGTTTGCGAGAAGCTTCGCGCCCGTCTTGCCCGAGCGCTCGGGATGGAACTGCACGCCCATGAAGTTGTCCCTCGCCGCGGCGGCCGTGAAGGGCTCGCCGTACTCGGCCGAGGCGATCGTGCAGGGGTTCACCGGCATCGCGTAGCTGTGGACGAAGTAGAACCAGTCGCCCGCGGGAATGCCCTTGAAGAGGAGCTTCGCCTGCGGGGCGTCGGTCGGGTAGACGCGGTTCCAGCCCATGTGGGGGAGCGGGAGGTCGCCGACCTTGAGCTCCCGCACGTCGGCCGGGATGAGGTTGAGGAGATCCACGCCCCCTGTCTCCTCGCTCTGCCGGCCGAGGAGCTGCTCGCCGAGGCAGATGCCGAGCACGGGCTGCGTGGCGGCGCGGATGAGCTCGGGGAGCCCGCGGGCGTTGAGTTCATCCATGGCGGCGCGGGCGGTGCCGACGCCCGGCAGGAAGATGCGGTCCGCGGCGCGGATCGCCTCCGGGTCACGGGTGATGTTCGGCTCGAACCCGAGGCGCTTCACCGCATTGGCGAGCGAGGTGAGGTTGGCCGTGCCGGTGTCGAGAATGACGACGCGCATGATCAGAGGACTCCTTTCGAGGAGGGCAGCTCCGCGCCCTCGACGCGCACGGCGTCGCGCAGGCTGCGGCCGAAGGCCTTGAAGAGGCTCTCGGCGATGTGGTGGTCGTTGCCGCCCTTCGCCTTGAGGTTGAGCGTGATCGCCATCGCGTAGGAGAGCGAGCGGAAGAAGTGCTCGACCATCTCGGTCGAGAGGTCGCCCACCTTGCGGTGTTTGAACTTCGCGCTGAAGGTGAGGTACGGACGCCCGGAGATGTCGAGGGCGCAGCGGCAGAGCGACTCGTCCATCGGGAGCAGGAACCCGAAGCGGCGGATGCCGCGCTTGTCGCCGAGCGCGAGGCGGAGCGCCTCACCCAGAGCGAGGCCCACGTCCTCGACGGTGTGGTGGTCGTCGATCTCGAGGTCGCCCTTGCAGAGGACCTTGAGGCGGATGCCGCCGTGCACGGCGATCTGGTCGAGCATGTGGTCGAAGAACCCGATGCCGGTGGAGATCTCGTTCTCGCCCGAGCGGTCGAGCCAAGCCTCGACGGTGATGTCCGTCTCCTTCGTTTTCCTCACCACCTTCGCGTGACGGTCACGCGGACCAGGGGCGGGAAGGGTTTTGAGCAGCCGCTCGGTGATCGCGGCCCAGGACTCGCCATCGGGACCGACGCGCAGTCCCGTGAGGCCCATGTTCTCGGCGAGCTTGAGGTCCGTCTCGCGGTCGCCGATCACGTAGCTGTTCGCCGCGTCAATGGCGCCGGGGACGAGGAACTTCTTCACGAGACCCGTGCGGGGCTTGCGGCATTCGCAGCCGTCGCCGGGCATGTGCGGGCAGATGAGCACCTCGGAGAAGGGCACGCCCTGGCTCGTGAGGATCTGCATCATCAGGCTGTGCGGGCCCGTGAAGGTCTTCTCGGGGAAGCTCTTGGTGCCGAGCCCGTCCTGGTTGGACACCATGACGAGCTTCCAGCCGGCCTCGGAGAGGGTCTTCAGCGCCGGGAGCACGCCCTCGACGAAGCGCATTTTCTCGAAGGCGTCCACCTGGAAGTCCTCGGGCTCCTCGAGGATCGTGCCGTCGCGGTCGACGAAAAGGATGCGGTCAGCCATCAGCGTTCTCCGAGGACTTCGCGAAGTTTTTCAATGAGCTCGGCATTCTCCTCGAGCGTGCCGACGGTGATGCGGATGCAGTTCGTGAGCGTGGGCTGCCGTCCCTGGTCGCGCACGATGATGCCGCTGTCCCAGAGCGCCTTGAAGACGGCCGGGCCGTCGGTGAACTTCACGAGGACGAAGTTCGAGCTGCTGTCGCGGACCTCCTCGACGCCCCTGATCGTGAGGAGCTTCTGGGCGAGGTCGGCGCGGCGCTTGATCGTGCCCTGCACGCGGCGCTGCATCGCGGAGATGCCGCCCATCGAGAGCGCCTGCGCGGCGATGTCGGAGACGGGCGTCGGGATCGGATAGGGGGCGATCACCTTCTTCAACATCCCGATCACCTCGGGCGAGGAGATCAGGAAGCCGCAGCGGATGCCGGCGAGCGCGAAGGCCTTCGAGAGCGTGCGGATGATGACGACGTGCGGCGCCATGGCGATCTGCGGGATGTTCGTCGACTCGGGCGCGAACTCGATGTAGGCCTCGTCGATCACAAGGATCGCGCGGCCGCGGGTGATCTCAACGAGCTCCTCGACGGTGTCGGGGGAGAGCAGGCCGCCGGTCGGGTTGTTGGGCGAGCAGGCGAAGACCACCTGGACGGTCGGGTCGGCGACGAGCGTCTCGGCGAGCTTCGCCGTGTCCGGGGCCCAGTTGTTCTCGGGGCTGGTCGTGAGGTTCACGACGCGCACGTTCGTGGTCTCGGCGCACACCGAGTACATGCCGTACGTGGGCGGGAACTGCACGATGGCGTCGCGGCCCGGCACGCAGAAGGTGCGCACGAGGAGGTCGATGCCCTCGTCGCCGCCGCGCGTGACGAGGATCTGATCCTTGCCGACGCCGGCGTAGCGGGCATAGCGCTCGACCACTTCCTCGGGCTGGGCGTCCGGGTAGCGGTTGAGGATCTTCTGCTCGATGTCGTAGGGGACGGCCTCGGCGGACTCGTTGGCATTGAGCCAGATGTCACCGCGGCCGCCCGCGGCCTCGACGATGCGGCGGGCGGACTGGTAGGGCGTGAGCGCCTGAACCTCGGCCCGGGCGAGAAGCCCGGGGTTCAGCGCGATTTCCTGGGTCTTCTGTGCCATCAGGCCTTCTCCTTCTCCTGGCGGGCCATGCGGACGAGCACGGCGTTCCTGTGCGCATCAAGCTGCTCCTCGTGGGCGAGGAGCGCAATCGTCTTCGCGAGACCGCTGAAGCCCTGCGGGGTCATCTCCTGCACGGTCATGCGCTTCATGAAGTCGGCGAGGCCGAGGCTCGAGTAGGCCGCGGCGTAGCCGTAGGTCGGCAGAACGTGGTTCGTGCCGGTGGCGTAGTCGCCGCCCGACTCGGGGGACCATTCGCCGAGGAACACCGAGCCGGCGTTCTGGATCTGGGGGACGAGCGAGCGCGCGTCCTTCGTCTGAATGATGAGGTGCTCGGGCGCGTAGCGGTTCGAGACGGCGCAGGCCTCGTCCAAGTCCTTCACGACGATCAGGCGGCTCGCGGAGAGCGACTTCACGGCGATGTCCTTGCGGGGGAGCTCGGCGAGCTGCTTCGCGCACTCCTTCGCGACCGCCTCGGCCAGGGCCCTGGCCGGGGTGAGGAGCACGACCTGGGAGTCGGGACCGTGCTCGGCCTGGGAGAGGAGGTCGGAGGCGACGAAGGCCGGATCGGCCTCGGCGTCGGCGATCACGAGCACCTCGGAGGGGCCGGCCGGCATGTCGATCGCGGCGCCGTCGGCGCGGCAGCTCACCTGGCGCTTGGCCTCGGTGACGAACGCGTTGCCCGGCCCGAAGATCTTCGAGACCGAGGGGATGGTCTCCGTGCCGAAGGCCATCGCGGCGACGGCCTGGGCGCCGCCCACCTGGTAGATGTGGTCAATGCCGCAGAGCTTCGCGGCGCAGAGGATCGGGTCGGCGACCGGCGGGGGCGAGCAGAGGATGACCTTCGAGCAGCCGGCGATCTTCGCCGGGATGCCGAGCATCAGCACGGTCGAGAAGAGCGGGGCCGTGCCGCCCGGGATGTAGAGGCCGACGGCCTCGATCGGGCGCGTGAGCTGCTCGCACTTCACGCCCGGCATCGTCTCGACGACGACCGGGGCGAGCTTCTCGGCGGAGTGGAACTTCTCGATGTTGGAGGCGGCCTCTTGAAGAGCAGCGCGGAACTCCGGCGTGGCGCGGTTCCAGGCGGCCTCGACCTCCTCGGCCGAGACGCGGAAGTTCTTCACCTCGCAGCGGTCGAACTTCGCGCTGTACTCTCGCAGCGCCGCGTCGCCGTTCTCGGCGACGTTGTTGACGATCGCGGTGACGATCTCGGAGATCTTGCCGCCGGCGGCGACGGCCGGGCGGCGCAGGATGTCATCGCGCTCGGTCTCGTTGAGGGCATCCCACTCGATGATGTCGTTGAAGGAAAGTTCGGTCATTTGTGCAACTCCACTCAAATAAAAAATCTTCTGTCGTGTGACTGCTTGAATTCGGTCGGGGCGTCCCTTACTCCATCATCTTCTCGATCGGGAGCACGAGGATCGCGGAGGCGCCGAGCTTCTTGAGCGCTTCCATCGTCTCCCAGAAGAGCTCCTCGGAGGAGACCATGTGAAGCGCGACGCGGCTGTCGTCGCCGGTGAGCGGCAGGATCGTCGGGTGCTCGACGCCGGGAAGGAGCGCCGTGATCTCGTCCAACCTCGCCTTCGGGGCGTGCAGCATGATGTACTTGCACTCGCGGGCGCGGGCCACACCCTGCATGCGCACGAGCAGGCGCTTGACGAGATCCTCGCGCTCCTCGCCCATCGAGTCGGCGCGGGCGATGAGGCAGGCCTTGGAGCGGTAGATCACCTCGACCTCCTTCAGGCCGTTCGCCTCGAGCGTGGCGCCCGAGCTCACGAGGTCGCAGATCGCGTCGGCGAGGCCGGCGCGGGGCGCCACCTCGACGGAGCCCGTGAGCAGGCAGGGCTTGAAGCTGAGGCCGCGCTCGTCAAAGCAGCGCTTCAAAAGGTGCGGGTAGGACGTGGCGATGCGCTTGCCGTCCATGCACTCGATGCCGGTCCACTCCTCGTCGGTCGGAATGGCGAGCGAGAGGCGGCAGCCGCCGAAGTCGAAGCGCTTCAGCATGCGGTAGCGCGGCTCCTCGCCCTGGCTGCGGCGCGCGAGGGTGGTCTCCTCAAGCACGTTCTCGCCGATGATGCCGAGGTCAACGACGCCGTCCATCACGAGGCCGGGGATGTCGTCGTCGCGCACGCGCAGGATCTCGATGGGCATGTTCTCGGCGACGGCGAGCAGGCGCTGCTGGTGGAAGCGCACCTTGATGCCGCAGCTCGCAAAGAGCGCCGCGGAGTCCTCGGAGAGTCGCCCGGACTTCTGCATGGCGACGCGCAGACGGTTGTTTTCGATCATTTTGGGGTGTCCTTTGAGAATTTGCTTTCGGGTTGCTGAAGGGGTTCGCTTTCAGCCGTCCCATCGGTTCTTCGAAGCAAAAGGCCTCCGGAAGCTCATTTCTTCCGGAGGCCTTCTCACAATTCTTTGAAGCTCTGAAGCATCCTTTTCTTCTCGCTTCTGCCGCCGCCCGGAAGATCCTGAGTTCTTCCAAGCGCCTTCGCCTGAAAGACTCCTTTCAGGGATGGTGATGGTGACGGCGGAAAGCGGCGATGAACATTTTGCTGTGTGCTCCAGAGGAGGAAATTCGGTTCGTCCGAGCCCGCGGGACCCTTCCCGGAAGCTCAGTGCGCTTCATCATGCCACAAACCGGCGGGTTTGACAAAGATGACCCCGGACGGCGGGCCGCGGTGATGCTCAGAGGCAACCCGCTCAGGGTGTTTCACCTAGTGGACGGTAAAGCGGACGGCGGGCGGGTCGAAAAGCAAGGCCCTCCGGATTGCTCCGGAGGGCCCTGGATACTTCTGGAGGTGCCCCGTCAGAGGCGTCCTTCAATGATTAGAGCTTCGAGAAGCGCTTGCCGAACTGACGCAGAGCGGCGAACTCGGCGGCGGTCTCGGACGTGTCGCCGTCCCAGCGGAAGAGCTCCGTGAACGGATCGGCGCGGTTCGAGCCCATCAGCTGGCCGTGCAGGCTCGAGAGGCCTTCGCCGACGGCATCGTCCTCATGGATCCACGCGACCGACGCGTTGCCCGGGAGGCGCTTGATGCGCAGCAGGCCCGGGAAGCGGGCGGCGAGAGCGGCGCAGTAGCGCTCGAGCGAACCCTGCGTCGAGCGGATGAAGAGCTCATGGTGATCGATGTAGTAGTCGAGGTCGGTCTTGACCGCGATGCGGCGGACGATCTCAAGCACCTCGGCGGTCTCGGCCTCGGAGAGGCCCTCGCGGATGCGGATGCGCCAGATGTGGAAGCCTTCGGGGGCGAGCTGACGCTCGAGGCCGAAGCGGTGGATGAGTTCGCGCACGACCTTCGGGAGCTTCCAGCCGGAGTCGCCGGTGGCGACGTCGTCGGCGACGACGCGGGCGAGACGCATGGCGTTGAGGACGAACTGCTCACGGGCGGCGCCGTTGCGGGCGGCGAGGGTCGGGAGCATGACCTTCAGGAAGACCGGGAGGAGCTCACGGCTGCCTTCCGGGGCGCTCTCAAGCGCGGCCTCGAAGGCGGCTTCGGCGGCGGCCGGGGATTCGGCCGTCAGCAGCTCGCAGGCCTTCTGCCAGAGGGCGGGAAGGGCGGCGACGACTTCGCAGCAGTCCTTGTCGCAGCCAAGCACGAAGCGGAGCGCGGCGATCTTGCACTTGTCGCAGTTGCCGAGCAGATCGAGCTCAGCGACGACGGCGAGCGCGTCACGGAAGGTGATGTCGGAAAGGGCCGAGGCCTTCCTCGGGAGCTTCTGGGCGGCAGCCGCGAGGAGCGCGCCGAGCTCAGCCTCGGTGGTGTTCTGATCGGGAGTGGTGCAGGCTTCAGTCATTGGTCCTGGTTTCCTTCTATTAGTTGTATGTGCTTGCGGGGATCTCCGTTCCCTCGACGTAGAGGGATTGAGACCTTTTATCAGGATACCCGAGGCCCGGTAATTTATGAATCCTACTTTTCCCGGGGTTGACAGAATCATTTTTTGCTCGGGAAAAATCGGCCCGGCGTGTCGCGGACTGACCGGGCCGGTGCCTGAGGAAAGGAACGGGCGCCGGACCTGTCGGTTCCGACGCCCGCCCCGGCTCCCTGCCGGGGCCGGGTTCAGACTGCCCTGAGTGCCTCAAGCTCGGCCTCGTCGCCGCGTTTCCCGGCTTCGGTCCCGATCAGCCGGGCGAGCGGATCCGCCGCGTCGGTGTGGACCAGCCGGTCGTGCCGGCAAGTGATCACGCGCTTCCCGGAGATCGGCAGCCCGCAGCCGTGGTTGCAGTGCCAGGGGTGACCGCTCTTTACGCTCGCCATTTCCACGGTGATGAGCGAGGGGAAGTGCAGGGCAAGCGCGCAGGCGAGCCGGTTCGCGCGGCCGCTCTCGGAGCAGAGGATCAGGTTGCCCGTGTCGTCCTCGCCCGTCCAGGTGTAGGAGAGCCCGTTGCGGATGACGAACCGGCTGAGTTCCTCCGTCACCTCCCCGGCCTTCTCCACGGGGAGCTCCTCGGCGAGTCGGATGCACCAGGCGGGGTACCCCGAGGGCGTCTCGGGCAGGAGCTCCGCCGAGAACCCGCGGAGGCTCACCTCGCGCTCGGCGCGACGAAGAAGCTCCACGCCCGGCGCGTCCGTCGTCGGCACGGAGGCGATCACGCGGGCCATGTCCAGGACGTTCCTCGTGAAGCAGCGGCGCTCCGGGACGGTCGGCTTCTCGGCGTCCCTGATCCGGGCCTTCCCCCGGCCCGTGTCGACGGGTTTGCCGAGGACAGGGAGGCGCTGCTCCAGGATGCGTTCCTCGAGGGCGGAGGTCATCTCGAGCGCGAGCGCGGCGAAGATCTCGGGCGCGGGCGCTGGCGCGGCGGCGAGCGCCCTGCCGAAGTCCTCCTCGGCCGCCTTCGCCGCCGCCAGGGCCTCTTCCTCGGCCGCCCGTTCCTTCTCGGTGGGCCAGTACGGCTCGACCGCATGAATGGCGAGCGAGAGCCGCACGGCATAGGCCTGCCAGAGGCTGGAAAGCGCCGCCTCGGCGGGGCGCAGGTATCCGAAGCCGTCGTCATCTGCGGCCGTGTCGAAGGCCGCGGGGACGAGTCCGCGGACGGCGGCGACGATCGTGGCGTCCGGCCGGTTCGAGCGGATGAGCGCCGCGGTGAGCGAGAGAAGATCCGGGGCGGTGATGTCAGTCGCGTCCGCCGCTTTGCGGGGGAGCACTTCCATGGCGACGGCGATGACGCCGGCGAGCGTGGTCTGAGTGGTCATGGTATTCAAGTCCTTCATTCATCGGGTTCCCCGGCCGGCCGTCTCCGCGTCTGACCGGGGTTCCCTTCAGTTCGTTCAGAAATTTGAGTCCGGGGTTCCGGCCCCCCGCCCTCAGCTGCGAAGCCGTGGGCCTGCGGATCACCGGCGGCTCACACGTCCGTCAGGCTCTTCAGACTCTTCCTCCCGGTCCTCCGATTCCGGGTCGAAGCCGTCGTCGTCCTCTTCGTACTCTTCGTCCTCGTACTCCTCGTCGTCTTCATCCTCCTCTTCCTCGAGGTCATTCCTGATGGCGCCGATGTACTCACACTCGTCTCTCATTTCCTCGTCAATCTTCCAGAGCCTGTCGGTAAGCTCCTCACAGATCTTGGGATCCGTGTCGGCGAGGTATTTCATCGCGAGCTTGGTGGAGTCCCGGCGCGTCAGGAGATGTTCGACCAGCTCGCAGATGCGCTCCGGATCGTCCCCGAGGAACTCGATCACTTTCTCGGTCGGGAGATGGACGTTGATGTTGTTGAGCGCCCGACGGACGATCGGCGAGGGATCGGCGGCGGCGATGAGCCCGAGATCGCTGAAGTCCTCACTCACGGCGGCGGCGAAGATCCTGCGGACGGCGCTGCGCGGATCGCGTGCCAGATATGGCAGGTTCGTGTAGTTCTCCGCCAGGATCTCGGCGGCCCTGAGGATCGCCTTCCGCGAGGTGATGCGCACCGAGATCTCGCGGTTGAAGAGAAGCGTGAACTCAGGGGCGTCCTCCTCGCTGTTGCCGGGCAGATGATCCCGTGCCTCGAGAATCGCCTCGGCGAGCACGGCGGTGGCCCAGGGACTCATTTGTCCGAGCTCGAGCGTGCTCCTCGCGGCATCCAGAACATCCTCGTCCCTGAGCGCTTCGGAGAGCTTCCTGCGGCCGGACGGGCTGCGGGTGAGGAGCTCAATGGCGCGGCGGGCGCTGACCACGCGCAATCGGACGGAGCAGCAGCGGTCCTCGAGCAGCGCCTCCCAGCTTTCCTCGTCGAGCGGACCGAAGGTCGCCTGACGGCGGTGGCAGTGATCCGGGTCTCGGGCGAGCTCGATCCAGGCCTCGGTCCCGGCGGTGTCGGTGACGACCGGAGCGTACGGCGTCATCCCAGGCAGAACGCCGCCGGTCTCGCGCTGCCACCTGTCCTCGGGAAGTCCCTCGCTGAGATCCGTCTCCATCAGTCCGAGGAGTTCATCGAGCTCCTCGTCCTCGATCCCCACGCTGATGCCGCGGTAGCAGAGGGCCGTGCCCGGCTGAATGTTGTACTCGGCCTCCTCGACCGCGCTCTGAGGGACCCAGAGGCCGGCGTAGATGTCACCGGACTGGTTTGCATAGCTGGTCAGCTTCGTCATGTCTTTCTCCTTGTCTCTCTGACTCCGGTCGGTGAGGGGATCGTGACCTCCGCCCGGGGTCGCTCACAGGTTCATTGCGTCACTCTTCAGTATCATTATACATGTAACTCGGCAGAATGCAAATTCCTTTCCCCAGGGCGAAGGAATTTCTTTTCCTATTTCGAAAAAATTTCGCCCGGGATTTCCGGAGTCCGGACTGGCTCCGGAGGACCTCCTCTTTCTAGGTGGAAGTGACTACACTTCGATCCACCGCGATCCGGGACAGGCCCGGGCGCCGCAACGGTTCAGGTCCCCGAAGAACTTTTCCTTCTCCGTCATGTCAAGCGATCCGGCGCGCAGCGCCACTCTCATCGGTCTTCTCGCCCCCGTCTGCTGGGGCATGGGCGTCTCGCTAGTGCGGGGCATCGCCGAGGGCTTCGGCCTCGCCCAGGGCCAGACGCTTCTTTATTTAGTGGCGATCACCTGCCTCTTTTTCACCGTCGGGATCCCGAAGCTCTCGACGATCGACAGGCGGTACCTCTTCATCGGGCTGCCGACGGCGAGTTCCTCGTCGCTCTGCTTCTGTCTCGCGATCTTCTTCTCCACGGGCGGCAAGCAGACGATGGAGGTGGCGATGGTCAACTACCTCTGGCCCGCGCTCGTGCTGCTCTTCGCCGTGCTCTTCAACGGCGTGCGCACGCGCTGGTGGATCGTGCCGGGAGTGGCGGTCGCCTTCGCCGGCATCGTCCACATACTCGCGGGCGAGGAGGGCTTCTCCGTCGCCGGCTTCCTCGGGCGCCTCGCCGAGCACCCGGTGAGCTACATCTTCGCGGTCGGCTCGGCGCTCACCTGGTCGGCCTTCTCGAGCATGACCCGCGCCTGGGGCGGCAATACGAACATCTCGACCATGATCTTCATGATCAACGCGACCGTCTTCGGCACCTTCTGGCTCCTCGGCTTCGGCACCGAGGCCGTGGGCGAGCCCACGGGCCACGGCATCGTGAGCGTGATCCTCGGCGGCATCGCCGTGGGCGGCTCCTACGCCGCCTGGACGTACGGCGTCGCGAAGGGCAACGTCGCCGTCCTCGCGCTTGTCTCCTACTTCACGCCGGTGCTCTCCTGCCTTTTCGCCGTCGTGTGGATCGGCGCCGTGCTCGACACCACATTCTGGGAGGGCGTCGCGCTCGTCGTGGCCGGGTCGCTCCTCTGCTGGGACGCCACCGGCCGCGGCATGAAGGCCCTGAGAAAGCTCGAGCAGGAAGGCCGCACCTCGGCCGCGAACGAGCTCTGGCGCAAGGCGATGCACCGCGGGAAGGCCTGACATCCGTCTGACTTCAGTTCCTTCCGGACGGGAGGGAAGTTTCTTTCTCTGAAAGGAAAATCTTTAAGTAGTTAAAGGTTTTTCCTTGAACTGTGGGGTATATCGTAAATCCCCCTTTGCCGAGCCGCGGCAGATTTCGGGTCACACAACCCGACGGGAGAGACCGCGGCCAGGGCAATGCATCACTGCAAATCAAGGAGAGAAACATGAAGACCACTCATGTCGCCGTTTCCACGGCCGTCGGCCTTGCGCTCGGCGCAATGTGCATCGCGGCTTCCGCCGCCACCTATCACGAGACCGTCGCGGGCCACAACGGCCCGGTCGTCGTTGACGTAACCGTCGACAACGGAAAGGTCACCGCCGTCAAGGTCGTCGAGAACAAGGAGACCCAGGGCATCGGCTCGCTCGCGGTCGAGCAGATCCCGGCCGCCGTCGTGAAGGCCGGCAATGCCAAGGTCGACACCGTCACGGGCGCCACCGTTTCGTCAAAGGCGATCCTGCTCGCCGTCCAGAACGCGCTTGACAAGGCCGCCGGCAAGGCCCCGGCCAAGGCGCAGTTCAAGCCGGGCACCTACAAGGCCGCTGCCTACGGCAACAACGGCTACCTCAACGTCGAGGTCACCGTCTCGGCCGACCGCATCACCGACATCAAGGTCCCGGGTCACAACGAGACCCGTTTCATGGGCGCCATGGCGATCGATCAGCTCACGAAGCAGGTCATTGACCACCAGACCCTCAACGTTGACGCCATCGCCGGCGCGACCGTGACGAGCGGCGCCTTCAAGAAGGCCGTGGGCGACGCGGTCGCGCAGAGCGGCGTCAACCTTGCCGCCCTCCAGGCTCCGGTTCCCGTGCAGGGCGAGAAGTTCGCCGGCACGAAGGAGGAGAAGTACGACCTCGTGATCGTCGGCTCGGGCGGCGCCGGTCTCTCCGCGGCCGTCACGGCCACCGAGAACGGCAAGTACCGCGTCGTCGTGCTCGAGAAGATGCCCGTGATCGGCGGCAACACGCTGCGCTGCGCGAGCGCCTTCAACGCCGCCGACCCGGACCGCCAGAAGGCCCTGCCGATGACGGAGACCCTCAAGGACGCCGTCGTCAAGGCGATCAGCGAGAAGCCCGTCAGTGAGGATCACGCCAAGCTCATCGCCGACGTGAAGGCGAAGTACGAGGCCTATCTCAAGTCCGGCAGCAAGTCGCTCTTCGACTGCCCCGAGTGGCACGCCCTGCAGACCTACAACGGCGGCGACAAGGTTGGCCTCATTCCGCTCATCCGCACCTACTCCGAGAACGTGCTCCCGACGCTCCAGTGGATGGAGACCCTCGGCACGCCGGTCCTTGACCGCGTGAGCCAGGGCGCCGGCGCGCTCTGGCAGCGCACGCACCAGGTGAACGCTCCGGCCGGCACCGGCCTCGTCGGCCCGCTCTATGAGGCGGCCGTCAAGCAGGGCGCCAAGATCATCACCGGCATGAAGGCCGAGGAACTCATCGTTCGCGACGGCAAGGTCGTGGGCGTCCGCGCCACCGACACGCTCGGCAATGACTACCGCTTCATCGGCGGCCACGGCGTCATCCTTGCCACGGGCGGCTACAGCCAGAACAAGGAACTCCGTCAGAAGTCCTCGCCGGTCCTCACGCCCGACATGGTGTCGACCAACCAGCCCGGCGCCACTGGCGACGGCATCATCATGGCCGAGAAGATCGGCGCCGACACGACCGGCATGAACTACGTCCAGGTCTATCCGCTCGCCACCCCGGGCACCGGCACCCTCCAGGGCCGCGCCCGCAAGATGAGCGGCCTTGACGACGTGATCGATGTGAACAAGAACGGCGAGCGCTTCGTGAAGGAGGACGCCCGCCGCGACGAGTTCGTCGCCGCCATCAAGAAGCAGCCCGACGGCATGTGCTACGACATCAACGATTCCTCCATCGTGCAGAAGTTCAACAGCTTCGCCGAGGAGGTCGAGGTGCTCGTGAAGATCGGCCGCATCTACAAGGGCGAGACGCTCGCCGACCTCGCCGGCCAGCTCGGCATGCCGGCCGCCAACCTTGAGAAGACGGTCGCCGAGTACAACAAGATGGTCGAGGACAAGAACGATCCGAAGTTCGGCCGCAAGCTCTTCGACCGCAAGATCGAGAAGGGCCCGTTCTATGCGACGCCCCGCGCTCCCTCGATTCACCACACCATGGGCGGTCTGCTGATCAACCCGAAGGCTCAGGTGGTCGACACCAAGGGCAACGTGATCCCGGGTCTCTACGCCGCGGGTGAAGTCGCCGGCGGCATCCATGGCTCGAACCGTCTCGGCGGAAACGCCACGGCGGACGTGATCACGTTCGGCCGCATCGCTGCGAAGAGCGCGCTCGGTCTCTGATGACTGAAGCCTGAGTCCTCCCCGGAGGACTCGCAGCCTGAATGAGGCATCGCGGGTGACCGCGGTGCCTCATTTTTTGGGAAGCGCTAGACTCCGCAGACCTGCAGTACCTTCAACCTCATCCCATCCCCGGAATCATGACCATCGAGGCCTCTCAGCGCGCCACTCTCATCGGACTCCTCGCCCCCGTCTGCTGGGGCATGGGCGTCGCGCTCGTGCGCGGCATCGCCGAGGGCTTCGGTCTTGCACAGGGGCAGACGCTCCTCTACACGGTCTCTGTCATCTGCCTCTTCCTCGTCGTGGGCATCCCGAAGCTCTCGACCGTCGACCGCCGCTATCTCTTCCTCGGGATGCCGATGGCGAACATCTCCTCGCTCTGCTTCTGCCTTGCGATCTTCTTCTCCGCGGGCGGCAAGCAGACGATGGAGGTCGGGATGGTCAACTACCTCTGGCCCGCGCTCACGCTCCTCTTCGCCGTGCTCTTCAATGGGGTTCGGACCCGCTGGTGGATCGTGCCGGGCGTGCTCCTCGCCTTCGCCGGCATCATCCACATCCTCGCGGGCGAGGAGGGCTTCTCGGCCGCGGGGTTCGCGGCGAGACTCGCCGAGCATTCCTTGAGCTACATCCTCGCGCTCGGTGCCGCGCTCTCCTGGGCCGCCTTTTCGAGCATGACGAAGGCCTGGGGCGGGAACTCGAACCTCGCCACCATCGTCTTCGCGATCGACCTCGCGATCTACGCCACGCTCTGGGCGCTCGGCATCGGCACCGAGGCGATCGGCGAGTCGAGCGGCCACGGCATCGTGAGCGTCATCTTCGGCGGCATCGCGATCGGCGGAGCGTACGCCGCCTGGTCGCACGGCGTCGCCAAGGGCAACGTCACGCTCCTTGCGCTCGCCTCCTACTTCACCCCGGTCCTCTCCTGTCTCTTCGCGGTGATCTGGATCGGCGCGGAGCTAGACGCCACCTTCTGGACGGGCGTCGCCATGGTGGTCGCGGGGTCGCTCCTCTGCTGGGACGCCACCGACCGCGGCGTGCGGGCGCTTAAAAAGCGCGAGGCGCTTCAGAGGGCTGCCGGGGGCGAAAAGGAAATCTGATCGGGCTCAAGGGAAAACCTTTCGCTCGCGAAACTATGCTTTCCGGGAATCCTCTGCAGCGGTGGATCCCGGAACATTTCCCGTTCGTTCCCCGGATGAGACTTTTCTGAGCGGGCCGGGTCTGTCCTGAGTAACTTCTCTCATGAGAAGCATTGGAAAGGCGTGTCCCCCGGGCGTATCCTCAGTTGATTCACCCCTCAGATTCAACCCAGACCGAGCCCAGGAGGCGGCTCAAGAGAAGGAGTACCCCGTGGAAAGCGTCCTCACCGTCCTTCCCGACTTTGCGATCATCCTGCTCGGCTTTGTGCTCGCGAAGTTCAAGCCCTTTCCCAGGTCCTTCTGGGGCGGCATCGAGGTGCTCGTCTTCAATGTGCTCCTGCCGCCGATGCTCTTTCTCTCGGTGGCCAATTCGCACTTCTCGTTCGCGGGGTCGGCGAAGTTCCTCGCGGCCGGGCTCGGTGCGATGGCCCTTGCGGTGCTCACCTCCTGGTGCATCCGCTACGTCGTCAAGGCCGACCCGATCACGCACGCCTCGCTCTTTCAGTGCGGCTTCCGCTACAACGCCTACATCGGCTTTCCGCTCTGCATGCGTTTCTGCGGCGACGAGGGCATGTCGCTCCTCGCGCTCCTGATGTCCGTCTGGGTGCCGATCTCGAACACGCTCTCCGTCGCGGTGCTCGCCACCGCGGTCGCGGCCCGCACGGGCGGAGGGGCGCCGGACAAGAGGAAGCTTCTCGTCACGACCTGCAAGGCGGTCTTCAAGAACCCGCTCATCATCGCCACGATGCTCGGCTTCCTCTTCAACATGAGCGGGCTTGAGATGCCGCGGATCGGCGTGGATTTCCTCAGGCACCTCTCCAACGCCTCGCTCTCGATGGGGCTCCTGACGATCGGCGCGGCCTTGAAGATCGGCGCCATCCGCGAGAACCTCTCCCTCATCGCCGCCACGTCGCTGCAGCGCCTCGTCATCGTGCCGCTCCTCGGCGCGCTCTGCGTCTGGTTCTTCGGCGTCACAGGGGCGGCCGCGGGCGTGGTGCTCCTTTTCGCCGCCTCGCCCACGGCACAGTCCTGCTACGTGATGACCGCCGCCATGGGCGGCAACGCGCCGCCGGTCGCGGCGGTGACGACCGCGCAGACGCTGCTCTCGATCTTCACGCTCTCGGCGCTCATCCTCATCTGGTTCGCCTGACGGAGCGGATTTCCCGTCCGCTCATTCCTTCGTGAGAGCACGGAGGAAGGCGGGGACGTCCGGGTCGAGACTCAGCTTGCCGCGCAGTTCCTCGCCGAAGACCTCGAGGAACGTCCGGGTCGCCGCGCCGAGCATGGCTCCGGGCTCCGCGATCAGCAGGAGCCTTCTCCTGGGCAGACCGCTCACGTGCCGCACGGCCACGCGGTAGTTGAGCCTCCCGAGGATCAACTCGGGGAGGATCCCGGTGCCGATCCCGGCTTCCACCATGGCGAGGAGCGCATAGTCGTCGAACGTCCGGAACCGGACGTCAGGCGTGAGATTCCGCTCCTCAAAGAGTCGGCTGATCTCGGCGTCGCGCCCTTTCTCGAGCAGGATGAAGGGCTCGCGCGCGAGTTCCTCGGGCCGTACGGTCGGCTGCTCGGCAAGCGGGTGGCTCTCCGGGAGGATCGCGAGCAGCCGGTCATCATGGAGCGGAAGCGCCGCGAACTTCCCCGCAGTCGGCTCGGCGACGAAGCCGAAGTCGACGCGCCCCTCGGTCACCCAGCGCTCGATCTCGGTGTAGTCGCCCATCAGGATCTCGAACTCAATGCCCGGGTGCGCCCGCCCGAAGGCGGCGATCACGGGCGGGAGCCAGAAGGTCGCAATGCTCGAGATCGCACCGATCCGGACGCTGCCGGTCTCGACTCCGCGGATCGACGCGGCCTCGGCCTTCACGGCGGCGTCCTCGGCGCAGAGACGCCGGATGCGCGGCAAGAGCCTCAGGCAGTCGTCGGTCGGAACGACCCCTCGTCGGCCGCGGTCAAGGAGCCTGATTCCAAGATCGCGCTCAAGGTCGAGGATCATGCGGCTCGCGGCGGACTGAGTGCAGAAGCAGCTCTTCGCGGCGCGGGTTAGGCTCCCCGTGTCGACGGCGGCGATGAGCGCCCGGTACTTAGTGAGCATGGACGGGGTACCTCAGGTATGAGTAAATCGAATGCCTGCCATTCTAAACATTCGTTTTACTTCTGACCGGGGGAGGAATAACCTCGGAGAGATGGAGGTTCCGTGAGGGACCTCTTTCCATCTGTGTCACCGCCCCGGCTTTCCCCGATGCATTTCCCCGCGCTCTGCTACATCCTCTCGCTCGTCATCTTCGGATTCAACGGCATCGTCGCCTCGTACATTGAACTCCCGACCGAGCAGCTGGTGCTCGTGCGCTTTGCGATCGGCATCCTCATTCTCGGGCCGGTCGCGCTGCGCGTGGCCCGGAAAGGGAATGGGTATCCGAGGCGCGGTCTCGTCTTCTCCTTCCTCGCCGGGCTCGCGATGGGCGGGAGCACCCTGCTTCTCTTTGACGCCTACCGGCGCGTGGGCGTCTCGCTCGCCTCGGTGCTCTACTACTTCGGGCCGGTGATCGTGATGACCATTGCGGCCCTCTGGGGGCGCGAGCGGATCCGCCTCGTCCACTGGGCCGCGCTCATCCTGAGCTTCGCCGGTCTTGTGCTCACGGTCGCCGAGAGCATCAGCGGCGTGCCCGACACGACGGGCCTCATCGAAGGAGGGGCGTCGGCCTTCTGCTACGCCGCGATGGTGCTCCTCGCTCAGCGCGCCGAGGGC
>NZ_JAUNSF010000122.1 GCF_030539355.1 Sutterella sp. | reverse complement strand
TGAATGATCCCGAAAAAAAGCGACCCGGGACGAAATTTCTCTCTTTCGTTCCGGGTCGTCTCAGCCTTCAGGCCGCCCTGTCGATCAGGCCGAGGTCTGCATCGACGGCGTCGCGGGAGCGTTCACCTTCGGCGGGATCGTCGAGGCGAGGTACTCCTCGTCGGAGATCGGAGTGGGCATGCGCACGAGAGCGTGACGGAGCACCTCCTCGATGTGCTTCACAGGGATGATCTCGAGGCCCTTCAGGGCGTCCTCCTTGATCTCCGTGAGGTCCTTCATGTTCTCGTCCGGGATGAGGACGGTCTTCACGTTGCCGCGCTGGGCCGCGAGGAGCTTCTCCTTCAGGCCGCCGATCGGCAGGACCTCGCCGCGCAGCGTGATCTCGCCGGTCATGGCGAGGTCGGAGCGCACCGGGATCTTCGTGAGGGCCGACACCATCGCGGTCGTGATCGCGGCGCCCGCGCTCGGACCGTCCTTCGGGATCGCGCCCTCGGGGAAGTGGATGTGCCAGTCGGTGGTCGAGAAGATGTCCGCCTTCAGGCCGTAGCTCTGCGCGCGGGCACGCACGACCGAGCGGGCGGCCTCGACGGATTCCTTCATCACGTCGCCGAGCATGCCGGTGCGCAGCACCGCGCCCTTGCCCGGGTAGGCGACCGCCTCGATCATGAGGATGTCGCCGCCCACCTCGGACCACGAGAGGCCGTTGACGATGCCCACCTGGGGCTCGCGCTGGGCGACCGTGATGCTGTAGCGGCGCACGCCGAGGTACTTCTCGAGATTGGCCTCGGTCACCTCGATCGGCAGCTTCACATCGGCCTTCTTCTCCTCGAGCTCGGTGAGCACGATCTTGCGCAGGATCTTGCCGATCGAGCGCTCGAGCGCACGCACGCCCGCCTCGCGGGTGTAGTAGCGGATGATGTCGTGCACCGCGCCCTCGGTGATCTTCACCTCCTTGTCCTTGACGCCGTTCGCACGCATCTGCTTCGGGATGAGGTGACGCTCGGCGATGTGGACCTTCTCGTCCTCGGTGTAGCCCGAGAGCGAGATGACCTCCATGCGGTCAAGGAGGGCCGGCGGGATGTTGTAGCTGTTCGAGGTCGCCACGAAGAGCACGTCCGACAGGTCGTACGGGCACTCGACGTAGTGGTCCTCGAAGGTGTTGTTCTGCTCGGGATCGAGCACCTCGAGGAGCGCCGAGGCGGGGTCGCCGCGGTGGTTCATGCCGATCTTGTCGATCTCGTCCAAGAGGAAGAGCGGATTCTTCACCTTGGCCTTGATGAGGTGCTTGATCACCTGGCCCGGCATGGCGCCCACGTAGGTGCGGCGATGGCCGCGGATCTCGGCTTCGTCCGAGACGCCGCCCAGAGCCATGCGCACGTACTCGCGGTTCGTCGCACGGGCGATCGAGCGGCCGAGCGAGGTCTTGCCGACGCCGGGGCCGCCGACGAGGCAGAGGATCGGAGACTTCACCTTGCCGACGCGCTTCTGCACGGCGAGGTACTCAAGGATGCGCTCCTTCACCTTCTCGAGGCCCCAGTGGTCCTCGTCGAGGATGCGGCGGGCGCGCGCGATGTCGCGCGAGACGCGGCTCTTCTTCGTCCAGGGGATGTCAAGGAGCGTGTCCACGTAGCTGCGCACGACGGAGGCCTCCGCCGACGAGGGCGGCATGCTCTTCAGGCGCTTCAACTCAGCGAGCGCGGCCTGTTCGGCGGCCTCGGGCATGCCGGCCTCGCGCACCTTGCGCTCGAGGGCGGCTTCCTCCTCGGTGTCGTCATCCTCGCCGTCGATGCCGAGTTCCTTCTTGATGGCCTTCATCTGCTCATTCAAGTAGTACTCGCGCTGGTTCTTCTCCATCTGGCCCTTGACGCGAAGCTGGATGCGCTTCTCGATCTGGCCGCTCTCGAGCTCGCGGTTGAGCACGCCGATGAGCAGGTCATAGCGGTCCGAGATGTCGGCGGCGCGCAGGAAGTTGATGCGCTCGGCCGTGTTGAGCGGCACGAAGGACGCGGCGACGTCGCAGGCGCGGATGTCGTCGGCTTCCTCGGTGACGGGCTTGAGGTGCTCGCTCGAGAGCTTCTTCACCGTCGAGGCGTAGTCCTGCAGGAGCTTCGTGAGCGTGCGGCGGTAGGCGGGCAGGTCAGCGGCCTTCTTGTTCTCCGTCGGGAGAGCCTCCGCGGTGGCCTTGAAAAAGCCCGAGGCGTTCGTCCATTCCTTGACGACGCAGCGCTCCGTGCCGTGCACGAGCGCCTTGACGGAACCGTCAGGCAGACGCAGCAGCTGATCAATCTCGCCCGACACGCCGATGTCCCAGAGATCCTTCGGCTCGGGGGAATCAACGCCCTTCTCACGCTGCGTGAGAAGGATCACCCGACCGGAATGCATGCGCATGGCCGCCTCCGCGGCGAGCACAGAAAGCGGACGCCCCATGAACACCGTCGTCATGGCATTGGGGATCACCACCATGTCGCGCAGGGGGATCACCGGCAGCGGGCCGATGGCCTGCGGCTTCTGTTCGGGAGTATTGGAATTCTGATCGTTCAAAGCAGTTACCCAGTGGATATGTCAACAAGTACTGTTTATATGGGGACGGAGGCCCTGAATTTCAAGGCCGCTCCCTCATGAGACGGCATCGGCTGCGGCCCCCTCCGATCCCCTTCGGGGAGAGAGGAGTGCCCGCAGCCGTCGTCGTGAGCGCCCGGGGATCAGGTACGAGCCGTCGCTCAGCTCGCCGCCTGGCCCGCTCCCGCAGGAGCCGGCACGCCCGACTTCTCGGCGATCTCGGCCGGAGAACGCATCACGAGCTCCGGGGTCGCCTTTCCGAGAACAGCCGCCTCGGTGACAACCACCTTAGCGACATCTCCGCGACCGGGAACGTCAAACATCGTGTCAAGAAGTATCTTCTCGATGATGGAGCGCAGACCGCGGGCGCCCGTCTTGCGCTCGATCGCCTGATGCGCGATCGCCTTGAGCGCCTCGGGCGTGAACTCGATCTCGACGTCCTCCATCGCGAAGAGCACCTTGTACTGGCGCACGATCGCGTTCTTCGGCTTCGTGAGGATCTCGACCAGGGCAGCCTCGTCGAGCTCGTCGAGCACCGTGATCACCGGCAGACGGCCGACGAGCTCGGGGATGAGACCGTACTTCACGAGGTCGGAGGTGTCGATCTGGTGGAAGAGCTCGGTAAGGTTGTGGTCATGCTTGCTCACAACCGTGCCCGAGAAGCCGATCTCGCTCTTCTCGGTGCGGTGGCGGACGATGCGCTCCATGCCGTCGAAGGCGCCGCCGCAGATGAAGAGGATCTGCGAGGTGTCGACCTCCATCATGGGCTTGCCGGGATTCTTGCGGCCGCCCTTGACGGGCATCGAGGCGATCGTGCCCTCGACGAGCTTCAGGAGCGCCTGCTGCACGCCCTCGCCCGACACGTCGCGGGTGATCGAGGGGTTCTCGCTCTTGCGGGCGATCTTGTCGATCTCGTCGAGGTAGATGATGCCCTTCTGGGCGCGCTCGATGTCGCCGTCGGCGGCCTGCACGAGCTTGGCGACGATGTTCTCGACGTCTTCGCCGACATAGCCCGCCTCGGTGAGGGTCGTCGCGTCCGCAATCGCGAACGGCACGTCAAGCGCGCGGGCGAGCGTCTGCGCGAGCAGCGTCTTGCCCGAGCCCGTCGGGCCGATCAGGAGCACGTTCGACTTCTGCAGCTCGACCTTGTCCTCGAGGCTCCTGAGCTTCTCGCTCTTGCCGGCCGTGAGGAGGCGCTTGTAGTGGTTGAAGACCGCCACGGCAAGCGTGCGCTTGGCGCGCTCCTGCCCGATCACGTAGCTGTCAAGGAGTTCGTAGAGCTCGCGGGGAGTCGGAACCTTCTGCGGGAAGGTCTCCTCCTTCGCCGCCTCGGCAGGGGCCCCGGCGCCCGGCTGGGAGCCCGCCCCCGTCGCGTCCTTCAGTTCCGAGGCCATGGCGCGCACGCACTCGCCGCAGAGCAGTTCGCCGTGCAGACCCTGGAAGAGCGCGGAGCACTGCGACTCTTCACGGCCGCAGAAGGAGCAGTAGCGTTTGGACATTCTTTCTTGCTTCCTTCGCACACCCCGGCCGCCCGGCGTCCGGGCGCGAAAAGGCGGGATGTGCGTTTCAAAGGGTTCTCCGGACCCTCAGGGGCGGCGCGCCTTCGTTCATTCGGGTGAGGCGCGTCCCGTCGGGCAAGTCCGGGGGGAAGGTTTTGTGTTCCTCGGCCGATCAGAGATCCGCACGCGTGGTGAGGATCTTGTCGATCAGGCCGTACTCAAGCGCCTCCTCGGCGCTCATGAAGTTGTCACGGTCCGTGTCGCGGACGAGCTCCTCGTAGGAGCGGCCCGTGAAGCCGGCCATCAGCTCGTTCATCTGGCGCTTGATCAGGATGAGCTGGCGGGCGCGGATCTCCACGTCGCTCGCCTGGCCCTCGGCGCCGCCGAGCGGCTGGTGAATCATGATCCTCGAGTGCGGCAGCGCATAGCGCTTGCCCTTCTCGCCGGCGGCGAGCAGGAACGCACCCATGGAGGCGGCCATGCCGAGGCAGATCGTGTTCACCTTCGGACGGATGAAGCGCATCGTGTCGAAGATCGACATGCCGGCCGAGACCGAGCCGCCCGGGCTGTTGATGTAGAGCGAGATGTCCTTGTCCGGATCCTCGCTCTCGAGGAAGAGCAGCTGAGCGACGATGAGCGAGGCGGTCTGGTCATTGACCTCGCTCGTCAGGAAGATGATGCGGTCGCGCAGAAGACGCGAGTAGATGTCAAAGCTGCGCTCGGCGCGGCCGGAGCTTTCAACGACAATAGGTACGAGAGACATGGGTGTTCCGCCGTGTCGGGCCTCCCCGGGACCGGCATTCCGGTCCGCTCGGGCAAGCCCTCGGTCTTCATGAAAGGATTTCGGGGACGTCAGGCCCGGAGGCGGCGAGCTTCCTCGCCGGGGCGCTTCCGTCGGATGAGACAAACGTTCGCACATTAGCGCGAAACAGCTCCTCCGTGTGCCGGAAATCCGCTTTCGGGGAGACTTATCCCCAAGTGGGGATGTCTCCACGCTTAAAAAATAGCAAAGGCGCCCGGAGGCGCCTTGCCGATCTATGTCAGATTCTTGCCCGAGGCTCGCCGCGTCCCGGATTTTCATTCAGAACGCGGCCGGCGGCCTTTCGGTGCAGGGAATCAGCGCTTCATCAGAAAGCGCCGGACATGACCTTGTCGAACTCGACCGCTTCGTCCGTGGTCGTCGCCTGGCCGAGGAGCCAGTCGCAGAAGTTCTTCTGCACGACCTGGGCTGAGATGGCGGCACGGCGCTGACGATCGGTCGTGAGGTACTTGACGACCTCATCCGGGGCCTCGTAGGAGCCGGCGATGAGCTTGGCACGCTCGGTGATCTGCTCCTCGGACGGCTGGAGCTTCTGCTGCTCGACGATGAAGGAGAGGAACATGCCGTTGCGGACGCGCTTCTCAGCCTCTTCCTTGAACATCTCGGCGGGGAACTCGGGGACGTCCTTCATGCCGCGCTGCTTCATGGACTGAGCGAAGTCATTGCACATGTTCTTGCGCTCTTCCTCGACCACGACGGTCGGGACCGGGAACTTGAGGGTGTCGGCGAGAACGTCGAAGGCTTCCTTCTCGGTCTTCTGCGTGATGCGGGCCTCGACCTCGCGCTCGAGGTTCGAGCGGACGTCGGCGATCATCTTCTCAACGCCGCCCTCGACGCCGAGGGAGCGGGCGAACTCGTCATCGAGCTCGGGGAGCTCGGCGACCTGGAGGTCCGTGAGCTCGACCTCGAACTGAACGGTGGCGCCGTTGAGCTCGGCCGGGCCGTAGTTCTCCGGGAAGGTCATGTCGAAGGTCTTCTTCTCGCCCTTCTTCATGCCGTTGACGGCGGTGTCGAAGTCGGCGAGCATGCGGCCGTCGCCGATGACGAACTTGAAGCCCTCGGCCTTGCCGCCGGCGAATTCCTCGCCGTCCTTCGTGCCGCGGAAGTTGACCGTGACCTGGTCATCCTTCTGGGCGGCGCGGTCCTCGGCGGCCGGGACGTAGTTGGCGCGCTGGCGACGCATCACGTCGAGCGTCTTCTGGACAGCGGCCTCGTCAACCGTGCAGGTGTAGCGCTTGAGAGCGACGGCCTTCAGGTCCGGGCACTCGATCTCGGGGAAAACCTCGAACGTGGCCTTGAACTTCATGGACTCGTCATCCTGCGAGCCCTCGACGGGCGTGACGGTCGGCTGGCCGGCGATGTTGAGGCCGGAAGCCTGGGCGGCCTCAGCCCAGGCCTTGCCGATGAGCTCGTTGAAAGCCTGATCGTAAGCCTGACGGCCGTACATCATCTCGACCTGCGCCGCGGGGACATGGCCCTTGCGGAAGCCGGGCATGCGGGCTTCCTTGGCGTAGTTGCGGAGATACTTCTTGACGAGCGCCTGAACTTCAGCGGACGAAACGGAGAGCTCGAGGGAGCGCTCAAGGGGGTTCACCGCGGGCGTCTCAGCGGCAGCCTCAGGGGCGGCGGCCTGTTCGGTCTCGACAGCCTGTTCAGTCTTTTCTTCAGTCATCGCTATGTTCTTTACTGAAAAATTCGGACGCCGGCTTTGGGCCGGTGGATCGCTCTTAAGTTCGAGCTTTGCCCGGCGCGGGGCCCGAGATAGTTGTTAAGCCCGTCCGGGTTTCGAGAGCTTTCCCTTGAGGAGGCTCAGAAGTCCGGGCGGAACGGAAAAATTCTGTGCTCCGGGGACCTGTGCAAAACGTGTGCACAAGGCGGCCCCTGAGTCGAAGCGTTGCATTATAACCGAAGCATCTTCCGTGATGCATTCTTTTCCGCTTCGCTAAACTTCAGTGGTTGCTGTAATTCTCACCTCCGGACATCCTCACGCCATGCACCTCAGGTCCTCGCTCCCGCTTGTGCTCGTCGCTCTTCTGCTCTCAGGCTGCGCCGCCACGCTTCAGCCTGCCGTCGAGAAGCCGGGACTGCCCGAGGAGTACGAGAACCGCATCGATGACGTCCGTTCCCGCATGCGCGCCGCCTGCGTCGCCCGCGACTACCAGCCCTACTTCCGCAAGACGGCCTGCCTGCCCTCGGGCATCACCGCGGCCATGATGAATGACCGCACGCGCATCACGGGCGAGCAGAAACGGGCGGCCGAGCGCGTCTTTGTGCTCACGCACGAGCTCAACGAGGAGACGCGCCGCATCATGATCGAGTCGGGCGTCCTTGAGCTCGCGCAGAGCGCCGCGGCCTCGCGCGCCGAGCGCGACCCGATGATCCTCGAGCTCCAGAACCAGCTCCTCGAGGGACGCATCACCTGGGGCGAGTACAACCGCGCCCGCTTCTCGCTCTACGAGCAGGGGTCGCACCCCGAGCCCCTTCCCGAGGCTGCCGGGGATGAGACGGCTCCCGCCGGCACCGCCCCGGCTCAGTCCGCCCGCTGAAAACTTTTTGCCGCCGCTTTCCTATAGAATGCGGCTCTCCCCCGAGGGGGAAGCGCGAGTGGCGAAATTGGTAGACGCACCAGGTTTAGGTCCTGACGCCTCTGGCGTGCCGGTTCGAGTCCGGCCTCGCGCACCAGAATTCAAGTACGAAAAGTACGAAAACGGCGCCTTGAACGTTCAGTGTTCAGGCGCCGTTTCTGTTTTCCGGACTTTCGTCCGGTCCGCTCCCGCAAGGAGGAACGGACCTCAGGCGAAGGTCACGGCGGAAGGTCCGGGGGCAGTCCCCGCGGCCGGATCAGTGCTTGCCGCCGCAGCCGCAGCCGCATTCACCTTCCTTGTGCTCGTGGTCATGGTCATGACCGCAGCAGCATTCGCCTTCCTCATGATGGTGGTCGTGACCGCCGCAGCAGCACTCGCCTTCCTCATGGTGGTGATCGTGG
>NZ_JAUNSF010000203.1 GCF_030539355.1 Sutterella sp. | reverse complement strand
AGCTTCTGCCCGCCATGGGCTGCACCGAGCCGATCGCGCTCGCCTACGCCGCCGCGAAGGCGGGCGAGCGCCTCGGCGGCTACCCCGACAAGATCGACGTCGAGGTCTCGCGCAACATCGTCAAGAACGTCAAGAGCGTGATCGTCCCCAACACGGGCGGGCTCTTCGGCATCGAGGCCGCCGTCGCCGCGGGCTTCGTCGCCAGAAAGCCGGGCGCCGGGCTCGAGGTGCTCGCCGGCATCACGGACGAGGAGCGCGCCGAGATCGCGCGCCGCGTGAAGGAGCCCATGACGGTGCGCCAGTCGGAGGAGCCCGACGTCTTCTTCATCCGCGTCACGGGGTCGCTCGCCGGGAAATCCGTCTCGGTGACGATCCGCACGTACCACACGAACATCACCTGCATCGAGGAGAACGGCGCCTCGGTCTTCTACCGCATCAGCGCGCCCGAGGACGAGTCCCCCGAGAAGGACTGGTCGATCCCCGAGCTCATAGAAGTCGCGCGCACGATGCCGCTTGACGAAACGCGTCCGCTCCTCGAGCGGCAGCTTGAGTGCAACCTCGCCATCGCCCGCGAGGGGCTCTCCGGTTCCTGGGGCGCCTCGATCGGAAAAATCATCCTCTCGAGGAACCCGGACGATCCGGCGGTGCGGGCCCGCGCCTGGGCGGCCGCCGCGTCCGACGCCCGCATGAACGGCTGCGAGCTCCCGGTGATCATCGTCTCGGGCAGCGGCAACCAGGGCATCACTGCGAGCGTGCCGGTCGCGATCTACGGCGAATCGCTCGGCTCCTCCCGCGAGGCGGTGCTCCGCGCGCTGCTTCTCTCCGACCTCGTGACGATCTCGCTCAAGAAGGGGATCGGCAAGCTCTCCGCATACTGCGGCGCGGTGAGCGCCGGCTGCGGCAGCGGCGCGGGCATCGCGATGCTGCTCGGCATGAAGGACGACGAGATCGAGGGCGTCATCAGCAACGCGCTCGCCATCAGCTCGGGCCTTCTCTGCGACGGCGCCAAGTCCTCGTGCGCGGCGAAGATCTCGATCTCGGTCGAAGGCGCATTGCTCGCCCTCGACATGGTGAAGCACCACCAGGTCTTCCGGTCGGGCGACGGCATCGTGCAGGAGACGACCGACGACACCGCGGCGGCGGTCGGCCGCATCGCGAGCCAGGGCATGGTCGACACGGACCGCGAGATCATCCGCGTGATGCTCCACGAGTGCTGACGCCTCCGTCCGGGCGGAGTCCGCCTCCGCCCGCAAGCGGAAATACCTGCCAAAAAAAGAAAAAGCCCCACCAAAAGACTTTGGTAAGAGCTTGATTTCTATGAGAAAACTGGTGGATCCAGAGAGGCTCGAACTCCCGACCTTCGCCGTGTAAAGGCGCGGCTCTACCAACTGAGCTATGGATCCTTTCGTGTTTGCCTCCGGCATCCCGGAGAAGCGCGCATTCTAGCAAGACCGGAGAAATTTTTCCGTACCTGCCTGAATGATCCCGAAAAAAAGCGACCCGGGACGAAATTTCTCTCTTTCGTTCCGGG
>NZ_JAUNSF010000121.1 GCF_030539355.1 Sutterella sp. | reverse complement strand
GACGCCGTGCGGGGCTCTCTGACGGAGGAGAAAACATTCAGGGCATCTCTTCAGGATGAGCCAGAAGTGGAAGCGGCAAAATGAACCCGCTCGGAGAACCGCGCCGGCTCCTGCCCTTGAAATATGAAAAACCACAGCGTAGAATCAATCGCAACGGAAAAACTTCTTTTGAGCAGTCATGCTTTTCTTGTCACAAGGAGGATATGCATATGGATATTAAGGGCTTCCAGGCGGAACTCGCTGAAGTCGAGGAAATGCGCGCCAAGCTCGCTGCCCGCGAAGACGCTCTCCGCGGCGACATGATTCAGCAGATTCAGAGCCTGATTGATTCGCTCGGCATCAAGGCCTCCGACCTCACGTTCCCGGACGCCGCCCGCCCCGCGAAGAGGGTCTCCGCCCCGCGCCGCCAGTGCGCCCCGAAGTTCCGCGGCCCCAACGGCGAAGAGTGGTCCGGCCGCGGCCGTCAGCCCCGCTGGCTCGTCGAGCAGATCAGCCAGGGCCATGAGGTCGAGGAATTCCGCATCCAGCCGGCCGAATAAGTCCGCGCTGAACGCCTGATTCCCGAGGGAATCAAACAAACCGGAGTTTCGAGTTAATCGGAGCTCCGGTTTTTTACTGTCTGAAGTTTCTCGCAGCTGTCTTTTCGAAATGCACCGGAAGAGAGCATGAAAGCCGGTGCGGGGAAACAACACAAGTGACAACAACGGACTCACACCGAACTGAAGTGCCCGACTCGAGACCGGGTTATGTCCGCCTGTTTCCCGGCAAATGTGCGCGAGCCTGAGCGGGATGCGTAACAATTCGGAAACAAATGGAATGCCGGGAGCGTGTGCGATCCATGTCAGGGATATTCAAAGGGAATGATGCGGTTCAAAAGAGCGGGATTCGCCTGAAACCGATGTTCCGCGCCGGCATTGATCCGCGCGGCATGCGTCATAAACCTGCGCATTTGAGTCCGGGGGATTTGATCTATGCATTCGCGCTTCCCCGCCCGCAGTCCACGGCCCGGATCGAATCGGGAGGTAGGGACCGCAGCGCCCTGAGGTACGTGGGGTGCGTGAGGAAGATCCTGTGGATGAAGGCGGTGGAGGCGGTGCCAGGGGATGCGGTCATGGCGCGTTTCCGGTCGGTGCGGAGGAGCCGGTGTCGCCCGGACGCACCTGAAGGCGCCCGGAGGAGCTCCGAATCGGGCGCGCACGAAAAAGGCCGGCACCCGATGAATGCGAAAGATCGGACGCTGGCCGGAGGCGGGGTGACCCCGCCGCGGCGAAGCATATCACGGTTGCTTTGAGGAGGGAGTTTTAAAAGTATTATTTTCAGAGGGGGCGTATGAAGCGCCGCGGCTTCTGACGAATCCAGGCGTCGAAGGCCTCGCGGATCGAGAGCCGCATGAAGTCCCCGGCGGGCGAGAGCTCCACGGCGCGCCGTCGGAAGAACGAGATCGTGAGGGGTGGAAGGGGAAATTTTTCCGGGGGGAGCGCCTCGAGTTTCCCCGTATACCGGGGATCCTCCGTGACGGAGAGCGGGGAGAGCGAGAGCGCGCCGTTCATGCCGTTCAACGCGTCGACCGTGTAGAAGTCGCAGAGCGTGAGCGACCTCGGCATCGGGATCCCCATGCTGGCGAAGCGCTCCATCAGGAACTTCTCGTCCTGCACGGTGGTGAGCCACTCGGACTCGGTGAGATGGCGGCGGACGTCGGCGCCCTCCTCAAGAATGGGGTGGCCGATGCCGGCCACGACCCCCTGGTCGATCTCGCAGAGGGGCTCCTCGACAAGCGAATTCAGGGCCTCGTGCTGGTGCTCGGCCGACATCACGAGCGAGAGGTCGAGCTTGTCGGTGAGAAGGCGCGGCATGCAGTCCGAGAAGAAGCCCGAGGTGAAGCGGAGCTTGACCGCGGGAAAGCGCCCGCGGAAGCGCGCGAGGGCTGCGGAGAGCACGTCGGGCGGGAGCGTGGGCGTCACCGAGATCCTGAGCTCCGCCACCCGCCCCGAGGCGGCCTCGGCCACCGCGGCGGCGGCGCGGTCGGCGTTGGCGACGATCGTCTCGGCGTAGGGGAGCATCGAGCGGCCGGCGTCGTTCAGCCTCAGGCCCATGGCGTTGCGCTCGAAGAGGGGGCTCCCGAGTTCGGCCTCGAGCTGGCTCACGGCCTTGGCGACGGTCGACTGCGTCAGGCACAGGGCCGCGGCGGCACGCCGCACGCCGCCCGTGCGGGCGACCGCGAGAAAGGCACGGATCTGGCGGATTTTCATGGGGAGGCTCCCGAGGGAAGGTGGTCACACGGGAATTCTGACACGGCCCGGACCCTCCGTGGCCGGATCGTGAACGGGGCGTTCGCAATCCGGAAACACTTCCGGAACGCCCCTGGGAACGGCTCCTCGTGAGACTCTCCCGGGATCAGTCGTCGTACGCGAAGGGGTTGCTGACCTTCACGGCCCAGACGCGCTCGCTGCCCTCGACCGTGAGGAGGTCAATCTTCATGAGCGTCATTCCGCCCGCGGCCTCCGCGGACCACTGCGGGTGCTCCCAGATGCGCGACGAGAAGCGCGCGGGGCCGCCGGGGAGCGTCACCGGGATCATCGTGTCCGAGAGGCAGAGGAAGCGGAAGCCCCGGTCCTCAAGGACCCGCTCGACCGACTCGACCGCGGGCAGCCGCTGCCCCTCAAGCGGACTCATCTGCACCGCGGTGAGAACGCCCGTCTTCGTGAAAAAGAGCGTGACGCCGGTCCGCTCCCCGCCGAAAACGTGCAGCCCGAATAGATCCGCCGGGGCGGCGGCGCTCCATGAGGCCGAGCCCTCGTCCTCGCGGAAGCCGTGCTCCGCCATGAAGGTGCGCAGCTCGCTGATCGTCGTCTTTCCGAGACGGAAGCCCATGAACGCGGGCCAGCCGTGCTGCTCCAGATAGCCCCGGGCGCGGCGGGCGGGGGCGAGGCTTTCGATCGTGATGTTCCTCGTGATTCCGGCCCGGGCGGACGCGTCGGCGGTGATGAGAAAGTCGCTGCTTTTCCAGCGGCCGGGGCCGTCCGGCGCGGCGCCCGTGAGCTTCAGGAGCTCGTCGAGCTTCGAGGCGGGGCAGCCCTTCTCCCCGCAGACGATCCAGGCGCGGGAGAGGCGGTTCTGCCGGAAGCGGAGCGTCACGTCCTTCACATCGGGCCCGAAGCAGGCCGCGGCGTTCTCCGTCACCGCCGTGACCGAGACCGACCCGTAGGCGGGGATGTCATAGGTGATCAAGCGCGGCACCGTGAGGTCGTCGTCCTCGAGCGATCCTGGGCCGGCGGGCTTGACGGATTTCGAGGCGTGAAAGCACTCGGGCGCGAGGCGGCGGAGGTCGGAGATGCGGGTGCGGTCAAACGCCAGATCGCCCAGGCGCAGTTCCTTCGCGGGCGCGCCGGATTCAGTCAGGGAGTCGGTGACGGCGGCCTCGAGCGAGACCGTCGGGTCGGCGAGCGACACCACCGAGAAGGCAGAGAGGGCTGAGAGGGTGAGCGCGGCGAGGACGAGAAGCCGCGTGGTCGCAGTTCCGTCGGCCAAGTGCATCGTCGTCTCCTTCTTCTCCTTTCCGGGTGCCCGTTTGTCTACCTGAAGTCTACGGCAGATGCCGGGGAGACACCGCCAGGGCCCAGGTGATCGTTTTTCGACGAAAGGGGGGAATGAAAATCTTTTTTAAAAGACTGCCCTGAATACAAAAAAAGAGCGACGGCAGATTCTCAAGTTGGGAGGAGGTGATGAGGATCTTCAGGCGCCGTCGCTCTGAATGGCTTTCATTGTATGCCCTGGCGTGAAAAATGTCACTTTCTGTCAACTGCGTGCCTGCGCCGGGCGCTGATCCTTTCGTCAAGGGGGCGCGACAGGACAAAGGGGAGGGGACTTTGATAACAGGAACGCGGGAGATCACCGGAGTCGGCGCAGCGCGGCGAACCTACGCGTCAGGTTTCAGGGACAACGCAATTGGTCTGATACAAACTAAGCCAGAAAATCAGGCAGGTCTGTCGTTTCGGGATCTGAACGGGATCCGGAATGCCGGGGCGGCAGGACGACGGCGCCCTGGAGCGGCCGGGAAGGACAGGCGGGGGATGCGGGATCCGTGATCCGGAAGAGGGGATCCGGCGGCGGCGGGTGCTCCGCGGGCAGGAAGGAAGGTGCGGGGCGCGGGCCGTCGCCGGGAGGAAGTGTTCCGAAGAGTCTCTTCGGAAGCTTCTCCGACATGATACGCGTTATCGTTCTCAACCGTGTTGGATTTGTGTCTCTGATGATCGATCCTCGTGAATCCGCCGGGATCCGGCGCCGTCAGGGAAACGGGGTGTTCGCGTTTGGCGAACGGGTGGAAAATTCTTCCGAAAATCCGTGAGGAAACAAGAGGTTCCGCGGCATATGATTCTTTAAGCCTAGTTCGAACTGATTAGTGACCCGAAAAGCAGATCGGGTGCGGGCAGATTGGGCCGGGCCACAACAAGAATCTGACGAGCGGGTTTGAGAGGTTCATTTCCTCATCCCGCCGCTGCCACCACAAGGAGAAGCATCCATGACTCAGCAGTTCTCGCGCCGCAGTCTGATCCGCGCCGGTCTCGCCTCGGGCGCCACGCTCGCGGCCGCGGCCGTGCACGCCGCCCCGGCCGGCATCTACAAGGCCGGCACGTACTCGGCCAAGGCCACCGGCATCGCGGGCGACGTGATCGTGACGATGACCTTCTCGGCCGACCGCATCACCGACGTCGTGATCGACGCCTCGTGCGAGACGCCGGCGATCGGCCAGGCGGCCGCCGCGAAGCTCAAGGCCGCGCTGATGGCGGGCCAGACCGCGAAGATCGACGCCGTCTCGGGCGCCACCGTCACCTCGAACGCCGTCTCGCGCGCGGCCGAGAAGTGCATCGCGCAGGCGAAGGGCGAGATCCCCGTCGAGGTTGTCACGAAATCCGAAGTCAAGGAGGACGACCCCTCCGACTGGCTGGGCAAGCCTCCTGAGATCGCTGAGAAGGACATCGCGAGGACGGTCGAGACCGAGATCGTGGTCGTCGGCTGCGGCACCGCCGGCATGTTCGCCGTGGCGAAGGCCGCCGAGGGCGGCGCGAAGGTGATCGGCATCGACCGCTTCGCCGTCGGCACGGGCGTGCGCGAGGGCTTCGCCGCCATCGGCTCGCGCTACCAGGCGAAGTACGGCACGAAGATCGACAAGTTCGATTTCATCACGCTTGCCACCAAGGCCGCGGGCGGACACGTGGACCAGAGGCTCCTGAGGCTCTTCTGCGACCGCTCGGCCGACTTCGTCAACTGGTACGGCGACCGCCTCGCTGAGCGCGGGGTCGAGCTCTGGCACGAGACCGCCGAGACCGATCCGACGATGCGCTATCAGATGCTCGCCACGTGCCATACGGCCCGCTGGCCCCAGGCCCGCTGGGAGTCCTCCGACGGCAAGCAGAAGAGGCTCAACGGCAACGTCGTGCTCTTCGAGTACGCCGTGAAGCACGGCGCCGAGTTCCACTACAACACCAAGATGCTCAAGCTCGAGCGTGAGGACGCGGGTCGTGTGACCGGTCTCATCGCCCAGGACGCCGACGGGAAGTACGTCCGTTACGTCGCGAAGAAGGGCGTCGTGATCGCCACCGGCGGCTACTGCCGCAACTACGCGATGCTCGAGGCCCTGCAGCCCTTCAACCTCACCTTCCTCGGCGGCAACAAGTCCATGCCCGGCGCCATGGGCGACGGCATCAAGGCCTGCCTCTGGGTGGGCGCGAAGATGGACGAGACGCACTCGATGGCCCAGTTCGACCGTTCGGCGATCCGTCCGGACACCGAGCCCGGCATCGAGGCGATGAAGAAGTCCGACATGGGCACCTTCTGGCTCGGCTCCCAGCCCTGGCTCAAGGTGAACGCCGACGGCGAGCGCTTCTTCAACGAGTCGGGCACCTACGAAGGCATCATGCACAGCGACGAGAACCAGAAGGGGCACTGCCACTACTCGATCTTCGACTCGACCTGGACCGACTTCGTGCAGAAGACGAAGATGACCGGCTGCTCGCGACTGATTCCTCACCCGAACGGCGCCCGCCCGATCTTCGCGTGGCAGTTCATCCATGAGAAGGTTCTGCCGCAGCTCATCAAGGACGGCTACGTGCAGCAGGCCGACACGATCGAGGAGCTCGCCCAAAAGCTGCGCCTGCCGCCCGCTCAGCTGAAGGCCACCGTCGAGCGCTACAACGACCTCGCCGCGAAGGGCGTCGACGAGGACTTCGGCAAGGAGGCCTTCCGCCTCGCGCCGGTCGCGAAGCCCCCGTACTACGGCGTCAAGAACGCGGGCTACTCGCTCTGCACGCTCGACGGCATCAAGATCAACACGCACTTGAACGCCCTTGACACGAAGGGCAGTCCGATCCCGGGCCTCTACGTCGTCGGCAACGACTCGGGCGGCTACTTCTCGAGCACGTACCCCAACCTCGTGCCGGGCATGTGCGCGGGCCACGCCGCGACCTTCGCCTACGTCGTCGCCGAGGAGCTTGCCAAGGCCTGATGAAAGTCTGATATCGAGTTACTCCTCTCAGGGCCGGTACCAGCCTTCCGGCCCCTTATGTCCACTTTCTGTGGCCGCCGGCTCCTGATTTCACGTCTCCCTGTCAGGACTCAGGAGTCCGGCGAAGCCTCCGGGACCTCTTTCGCATTCGGGGTCCAGGAGGTTTTTTTCTTCCGGTCAGGTGCCGGAGTCCGCGGGCTCTTCCCCGGCCTTCCTCTCCTCCGCGGCCCGGATCGATTCGACGAGGCTCGCGCGCACCCCGGTGAGGTGCTGCCTGAGCTTCCTCAGCGACGCCATGTTCTTCTCGAGCAGATCGAGGTAGTCGTCCACGCGCTCGAGGAGCCAGGGGGTGCCGAGCGACGGGTCCTTCTGGAATTCGATGAAGCGCTCGATGCACTCGAGCTTCATGCCGTTCGCGCGGCAGTCCATGATGTATCGGAGGCGCTCGAGGTCCGCGGTGCCGTAGATGCGCTGGTTGCCGGGGCCGCGGCGGGCGGGACCGAGGAGGCCCTTGGATTCATAGAAGCGGATGGTGCCGACGGGGCAGCCGGTGCGGGAGGAGAGTTCGCCGATCTTCATGGGGAGGAACAGTGACGGAGACGGGGTGCGGGAAAAAAGTTTCGGGGAGGCCCTTGAACCTATAGTAACTGCAGGTTTTACTCTTCGCTGCGAAAGAGGAAGCTTCCACGCCGAAAACACTTTTCCCAGAAGAGAGAAGTCCCATGAAATTCCATCAGATCCGCAGCGCCACGAGCATCGTCACCTTCGGCGGCGTGCGCTTTCTCATCGATCCCATGCTCTCGCCCAGGGACACCTATCCCGCCATTCCGGACGCGCCGGTCCTGGGCGAGGGCAATCCCAACTGCGACCTCCCGTGCCGTCCGGAGGACGTGCTCGACGTCGACGCCGTGATCGTGACGCATCTTCACTTCGACCATTTCGACGAGGCGGCCGCGAGGCTTCTCCCGAAGGCGATGCCGCTCTTCACCGGGGGCGAGGCGGAGCGCACGAGGCTTGCTGGGCTCGGCTTCACGAACGTCACGGTGCTCACCGCCGGGGGCGTTGAGTTCAGGGGCGTGCGGCTCTTCCGCACCGACTGCGACCACGGCTCGGGGAGCCTCACGAGCAGGCTTGCCTACGCGAAGATCCGCGAGACGGCCGATGCCTGCGGCGTGGTGTTCGAGTGCCCGCGGGAGGCGGGGCGCTTCTACCTCGCCGGCGACACCGTGTTCTGCGAATACGTCACGGAGGCCGTCAGGCGATATTCGCCGAAGTGGATCGCCGTCAACGCCGCGGGCGCGCAGTATCCCCGGGGACATCTGATCATTATGAACGAGTTTGAGGTCCTCGCTCTGATGGAGATGTTCCCGGAGGTCGATGTGATCGCCACCCACGTGGCCGGGGTCTCCCACGCCACGGTGACGCGGGAGAGTCTCGGGAAGTTCAGGGCGGAGCGCGGTCTCGCTCGCCTCGCGATTCCGGAGGACGGCGAGGAGCTTCTTTACGGCTGATCCTCCTCGTCTGCCTTCCCCTGAAGGTCCCGGGCATGCGCCTTCAGGGGATCGCCGGTGCCGGGCCCCCGGCCGCCCGGTCTCTAGAATGACGGATCAGGGCGGTCGCGGGGTCTCTTTTT
>NZ_JAUNSF010000202.1 GCF_030539355.1 Sutterella sp. | reverse complement strand
CGCAGACGGTCACGGTCGTGCTGGTGCACGACGGCGAACCCGCGGCGACGGACGCGCCCGCCTTCGTGACGGACTCGTCGCAGGCGGCAGGCGAGGAGGGCGGCGAGGGCGACGGGGAGGAATCTCCCCTCTGGAAGGCGCTCCTCGCGGACGCCGCCGACGCGATGGAGACGCCGCTCTGCGAGCTCGACGCCATCACGAATTTCCACGGCGAAGGGTTCGCGAGCTACATCGCTTTCCTGCGCCGCCAGGCGCTTCACGACTATCCGTGGTTCCGCGAGGCGGGCGGCACGGCCTTCTGCCCGCTCACGACCGTTCTCGTCGACCAGGCAGACGAGGAGAACCTCGATTTCGGTCCGGACGAAGTCCTCGCGACGGCGGTCGGCATCTGGGCGATCGAGAAGATCTGCATCTCCTACACGCTCGAGGTTCTCTACGACGCGATGCAGAGCCGCGACTGGTGGCACGGCTACACGTGCGACTGGGTGCTTGAGCACTTCACCTCCTGGGCGCTCTGGCTGCAGCTCCCGGGATCGGGCGGCAACCCGAACGTCGATCCGATGAACGCCTCCGGATACCTCGCCGGCCTCACCGCCAATGAGGAAGGGTATTCGATCTGGTTCCAGCACCTCGAGGACGAGACGGACCTCACGACGAGCGACTTCTTCGAGGTGCCGCTCATTCCGGGGAAGACCCTGGGCGAGATCTTCGAGAACGTGCAGTTCGGGCACTTCGACTTCGAGCCCGTCGAGGATGAGGACGTGATCGATCAGGCTGGGGACGGTGATGACGAGGAGAAGGACAGTGACGGCTTCGATTTTGACGAAGTGGATCTCCGGGTGAGCGAGCTCGCCGAGGTCGCGCTCCCGCTCCTCGTGATCGCGATCGGTGACGAGCACGCCCGCACGGTGCTCCGCACGGACCGCACCTGCACCCGGACCGAGCTCATCCCCGGGGCGACGCTGCCGCGCCGCGGTGTGATTGACGTGCGCGGCACGGCCGGCACGGGCTCGGACGAGTTCCGGCGAGCGGTCACAGGGGACGAGATCCTCTACATTCGCATGGAGAAGGACATCCGGCGGGATCTCAACTGATCAGAACCAGAACCAGCGCAACAGGGTTGCTGCACCTATGAATCGCTGCGTCTCAATGCTCATGGTCCGACGCAAAAGTATGCCGCCGGAAGTCACTCCCGGCGGCTCCAACGGAGTTCTCAATTACAACTAAGAAGCTTATTGCAGCAGATTGTTTGCCGCAAGTTCATCCATGAAGGCATCAATTATTCTTTCTGTTCTTGAGATAATATCTGATTCGGTAAAATCAACAGCTTTGGCGATATTTGTAAGATCCCTGATGACGGTTCCCGGCCGAGCTCTGTTTCCGACTTCGGTACCAAGATAGTGTTTCTTCTTGTCTTCGAATCGATAGTCGGAGGCGCGGATATTGATTGATTTTTCAAGGAGGGACTTATTCCCAAGGGAGTCGATATTACCTTCCTTCTGAAGACGGGCTTCTTCCGCTCTGCGACGAGAGTAAATATGTTCGATATCAAAACGAATATCCAGAGAAGGAACCTTC
>NZ_JAUNSF010000120.1 GCF_030539355.1 Sutterella sp. | reverse complement strand
TCGGCGAGGCGGTCGAGCATCGCCGTGCACTCGTCGAACGGGATCTCGTACTCGTACTCGGTGCGCGTGACCCCGACGGTGAGGCCCTTCACGGTGATGTAAGCCCGGTCGCCCACGGTGCGGATGCGCACGGTGCGTTCCTTGACGCTTGAGAGATACCCCTGGCGCAGACGCACGCCCTCGGCGCCCGCGCGCCACTCATCACCCTTCACGAGAAACTTTCTCTCGATCTCACGCGCCATGCCGCTTTTCCTCCGTCGATTGATCCGCCGGGAGGCGGGAGGCCGCCCGGAAGCTTTCATTTTCACCCGGGGCGGCCGCGGGATGCAAAAAGCCCGCTCCGGAATAATTCGTCCGAAGCGGGCTTGATGCTGTCGCGAGCGGTCTTCAGTTCGACGCCTTCTGCGTCTGTTCCCCGTTCTGAGGAGCGGTGTCTGAGGGCGTCTCTGAAGGAAGGGGTTCCTCTGCGGCGGGAGCGGCGTTCTCCCCGGGCGTCTGTTCACCCTGGGGCGCGGCGGTTTCCTGCTGCGCCTTGGCGCCGAGCAGCCCCGTGAGCAGTGCCCCGGCTTCCTCGACAATCCCCTTCATGGCCGCGACCCACGTGTCGATGCGGCCGATCAGAACCTCGATGGTCTTGCGCGAGGCCTCGGGAGCCGCGAGGAAGAGTCCCGCGGCGGCGATGAGCGTCACCGCGAGGAGACCGAGGAAGAGCGCTCCGGCGAAGATGAGGAGCGCCACGGACGCGGCGCCGAGAAGCAGCGCCGCGAGGCCTTCGGAGATTTTGCGCCAGGGCATGCGTCAGGGATGTCCTTGAGAGACCGCTTCGGGATCAGATCACGCGGCGGTGCTGGTAGAGGTGAATGCCGAGGAGCGCCATGAAGGCGGCGCCGAAGGCGAGGTGAGCGGCGACGCCGCGCACGGCGAGCGTCGCGATCGAGACGCCGAAGGCCGCAAGCATGATGCGGTTCTGCGTCACGCGGCGCACGCGGCCGCCCTTCTGCTGGTCGGGGGCCACCACCGGGGCGAGGAGGTCGAGGACGCGGTTGCTCGCGCCCTTGGCGGCGCGCACGGCGCCGTCGGCGACCTTCTTCACCTCGCCGCAGCAGGTGCAGCCGGCGGCGGGTTCCTCGGCGGCGGGCTCCTCCTCGGGGAGGAAGAACGCGGCGGCCTCGAGGAGCGCCTCGGCGTTGGTCTTCGTCTCGTCCCAGGTGACGAGCAGGGAACCCACGCGCGGGTTGATCGAGACGGAGGTGATGCCTTCGTAGGCAAGGAGCATGTCCGTGAGCTGCTTCACTTCCTCGGCGGAGAGACCGGCAAGGGCGGCGTGGCGGATGCGGGCGCGGCCGCGGGTGACGGAGCGGACGAAGGTGCGGGGATCAAGCATTTTGGTCTCTGAATAAAAAGATGTTCGGTTGCGGCCGGTGCCGGGGGAGTCCCGGCCGGGACGTGCGGGGTCTTGCCGTCCCGGCTCTTCGGAGAGGAATCATCCTCCCGGCCCGGAGTTTGTCAGGCCTGGGGCGCGGCGTCGCCCGCCTGGGTGAAGGGCAGTTCGATCGGCTTCTCGCTCTCGGGCACCTGCGTGGCGAAGTGCGAGAACGTGCCGCGCATGCTCTGCTCGATCTGCGCGACGGCCTCGGCGAAGTTCCTCGGGTTGCCGAGCGTCGGACGCATGGCATTGAGGCACACGCCGATCGTCGTGGCGTTGTGGAGCAGCGCGCCGAGCGCCGGCATCAAGATGCCGGTGAGGCCGCCCGCGAGGAAGCAGGTGTTGAGCGAGACGGAGACGCCGAAGTTCTGCTTCACGCGGGCCATCGTGGCGCGGCCGAGTTCGATCGCGGTCGGCAGGTCCATGAGGTCGTTGCGCGTGAGAACCACGTCGGCCACCTCCTGGGCGATGTCGGTGCCGTCGCGGAGCGTGGCGCCGACGTGCGCCGCGGAGAGCGCGGGCGAGTCGTTGATGCCGTCGCCCACCATCAGCACGCGGCGGCCCTCGGCCTTGAGCTCGAGAACGTGGCGGGCTTTGTCCTGCGGCAGCACCTGGGCGCGGAAGCCGTCAAGGCCGAGGCGCTCGGCGACGTGGGCCGCGGTGCGGGTGTCGTCGCCCGTGAGCATGAGGATGCGGGAGATGCCGCAGGCGCGCAGCGCCTTGATCGCCTCGACGGCCTCGGGACGGACCGGATCCTCGATGCCGAGGACGCCGGCGAGCCTGCCGCCGACGGCGAGGTAGAGGATCGACTTGCCCTCGGAGGCGAGGCGCTCGACGATCGGCTTGGCATCGGTGAGGTCGATGCCCTCGTCGTCGCCGACGAAGTGACGGCTGCCGAGCACGCACTTGAGGCCGCCCACCGACGAGCAGATGCCGTGCGCGACGATGTAGCGCACTTCGGTGTCATGGGCCTCGTCATCGTGGAAGACGCCTTCCTCCTGAGCCGCGCGGACGATGGCGCGCGAGACCGGATGCGGGAAGTGCTCCTCGAGGCAGGCCGCGAGACGCAGCAGCTCCTTCTCGTCGTACTTGTCCTGCGTGGGAACCACGTCGGAGAGCACGGGGGAGGCCTGCGTGAGCGTGCCCGTCTTGTCGAAGACGACTGTGTCGACCTCGGAGAGCGCCTCGAGGTAGCGGCCGCCCTTCACGAGGACGCCCTTCTCGGTGCCCGTCTTCATCGCGGTGAGGATGGCGAGCGGGGTCGCGAGCCTCAGGGCGCACGAGTAGTCGACCATCAGCACGCTCGCGGTGCGGGTGAGGTTGCGCGTCAGGAGGAACACGATGCCCGCGAGCAGGAAGTTGTACGGGACGATCGCGTCGGCGAGTCGCTCGGCCTTGCCCTGGATGCCGGCCTTGGCGGCCTCGGAGTCCTGGATGAAGTTCACGATCTGCGAGAGACGCGAGGCATCGCCGAGCGCGGTCGGACGGATGTCGATCTCGCCGTCCTCGACGACGGTGCCGGCGAAGACGCTGCCGCCCGTGGTGCGGTGCACCGGGAGAGGCTCGCCCGTCATCGTGGCCTGGTTCACGGACGCGTCACCGGTGACGACGACGCCGTCAACGGGGATCACGGAGCCCGAGCGGACCACGACGAGGTCCTCGGCCGTGAGGGTATTGAGCTGCTTCTGCGCGAGCTTGCCCGACTCGGTGCGCACCCAGACCTGGTCGACCTTGATGGCGAGCTGGTCGGCGAGCGACGCGAGGGACTTCTTGCGGGTGTAGCGCTCGAGCATGTCGCCGAGGCCCAGAAGGAGCGTGAGCAGACCCACGGTGCCGAAGTCAAGGCGCAGCAGCGAGACGATGATCGCCGAGGCATCGAGCACGGAGACATTGAGCTTGCCGCGGAAGAGGTTCTTCACGCCCTCGATGATGTAGGGGATGGAGTCAAGCACGGCGTTGCCGATGTTGACCACCATCGGGAAGAGGGGCCTGAGGAAGATGTACCTCGCGAGGCTCGAGAAGTCGAGCTCGGCGTCGGCCTCCGTGACGGCGGGCGCCTCGCCCTCGCGGCGCGTGCGCGCCGCTTCGCCGAGCGCCTGCCCGGCCTGGCTCGCCGTGGCGGCGGTGCGGCCGATGCGGAAGAGCGCCGGGAAGAGGTTCGCGAGGAACTCGCGGATGCGGCCGAAGGCGTTGAGCACCGGCATGTTCGTGAAGCCGCGCTCGATGGCGACGAGCGTGCCGGAGACGATGCCCGGGGGGAGCTCGCGCGTGGCCTTCTCGATGTCAAACGAGAGGTCCTCAAGCTTGAGATTCTTCGCCTTCTCGCGGTCGGCGGCAGCGATCGCCGCGCGGCCCGGACGGAGGATCGGGGGATTCTTCTCGAGGCTGCGGAAGTAGGCGGCCGTGCGCAGCTTCGTCTCGGCGTCCGCCACGGTGAGCGTCACGCTGCCGGTGCGGGGATTGACGACGAGGCCGGTGATGCCGGGGATGGCGGAGATCTCGTCGGCGATGATGACCGCGCTCGCGTGGGAGAGCGTCTGAGCGGTCTTCCAGCGCTCACGGTTGCCTACGGCATGCTTGAGTTCAAACTGCATGAAGATATGCCTCGGAGCATCCGATTCCTGCGGGTGAGCCGTGGATTCGTCCGCTGGGGGTGCGCCGGCCTGCGGGCCGGCGGCAGCGGGAATCACCACGGCGAACCCGGGAAGGGATGCCTTGTGAAATTCTGTGGGGAAAAAGGGAGCGCCCGGGCGGCCTTTTGAGCGGCCGCCTGCAGGATCGTCCCCGGTCAGTCGAAGGAATTACCCTGAGGTGACGCATTGCATTCTGCCTCAAGCGGGCCCGTTCTGCGAATGCTTCTCATGATTCAGGCGTAACCGGCATGTAAAAAGGCCTCGGTCGGACGGCCTCGCACCCTGCGCTCACCGGCTCCGGGGGAGGAGCGGCAGAGGCGGGAGGAGGTCGAAGACGGCGAGGCCTTCTCTAATCTGGTTCAGACCGGGGGCTCGGAGGGGATCGGAGCCCTTGAGGTCTGAAACGGCTCCGGCGCGGCGGCTTCTGGAGGTCAGTCGACGCCGCGGCCGGATACCGGGGGAAATTCCTTTCCTGGGGCCGGAGATCAGGCGGCGGGGGCGGCCTCAGCGGCGCACTCGGCTTCCTTCTTCTCCTGGGCTTCCTTCTTTTCCTGGCTCTTGACCTGAGCCTCGGCGACGACGTCGGCGATGTCTTCCTTCACGCCGTCAACGCAGGCGAGGGCCTTGTCGCGAAGGTCGATGCCGGAGGCGATGAGGTCCGTGGCGAGGGGCTTGATGGAGAGCTTGCCGCGGGAGACGGCCATGGCGCCGAGGGCGCCGACAGCGAGACCGCCGAGGAAGAAGAGGCCGAACTTGACATTCTGGTTCATGATTTTCCGCTCCGAATAAAGAGGTGCTTCAAAAAAGATATGGGTGAAACAGTCGGACCGGGGGTCGTGTGGGCGCAGCTTGTTGGTATTCACTGACGGGGGAACCAGGGAAAGCGTTCGTCCTTGATCTTTGTCCCCAGGGAAGGGGATAACCGACTTGGACGGGATCGACGCCCGGGGGAATCTCATGGGGAAAGGATTCCGGAGGCGCGGAACGCGGCTTTCGGTCAGTGAACCGACTGCGGCGGGCTGCTTCTTGTTTGGCAGCCTTCCGACTTGCGAGCATCATACCCTGCCCGAAGGCATTTGATGAATATGAAATTTTTTGATTAGGAACGATTCGCAATCCATCGGGGGCGCCGGGAGGGCAAAACCGGGCCGTGATGCGAATTGCTTCGATTTCGCGTCGTCATGGTTTTGTCATCATTTTGAAATATGGCAAATTTTTCCGCCGGCAAGGACGGGAATTGATTTGATAACCGTTCCCGTTTGTCTAGTCCTTGAATTGTAAAAATTTGTACAGGAACACCCCCGAGGCCCGGAAAGCACCGTTTACGAGGCGATTCGGTGTGCATCAGGACTTTCCCGGGGAGGGCTCTGACGACGGCGGAAAAAGAGGCGCGGCCGCGAGGAGAGGGCTCGGGCCGCGCCTTGAGAGAGTCAGCTGCGGGGGTTTCAGTCAGCGCGGGAGGTGACGCGCTCGATGACGGCAAGGCCGTTCAGGGCCCGCGGGTAACCGACGAAGGGCACGGCCTGGGAGGCCGCGGCGATGAGCGTGTCCTCGTCATTGCCGACTCGCAGATTCGCGGCGACGTGGCTCTCGAGCTGCGCCTCGCACCCGCCCTGGGCGAGAAGGAAGCAGAAGGTCATGAGCTCGCGCTCCCGCGCGTCAAGGCCGCCCCTCGAGCACCAGTCGCCGAAGCAGTTCTCGGTGAGCCAGCGGCGGATGTGCCGGGTCTTCGCCGGCCCCGACCCGGCGAACCCTTTCATTGAGTCGCCGAAGATCCCGACGAGCGTCTCCTCGCCCGTGCGGGCGCGTTCCTCCGCGGGGCCGCGGTTCTGGGCTGCAAGCGGCAGCTCGACGCCGCGCTCGGCGAGGATCGTGTTCACGGCCTTGAGGAACGGATAAACCCGGCCGATGCCGAGGTAGCCGACCGCCTGATAGACGATCTCCTTCACCTCGACGGGCGTCACGCCCATCTCGAGCGCCGCGGGGAGGACCGCACGGAATTCGTCGATGCCGGAGCAGCCGAGCAGCAGCGCGAGGATCACGCGGAAGCGGCGCGGCTCGTCGAGCTTCACGGTCCGGACGACGTCGTCAAAGGCGAAGTTGTCGAAGCGCTCGATGAACTCGGGGTCGGTGCGGGGAAAGTCCGACACGTAGCCCGGGAACATCCGTTCGTGATACCGGGTGGCAAAGGGCGTGGGCATCGCTCTCTCCTCACTCGGTCACGTCGGTGGACTGGGCGAGGAGCGTCATGCCTCTGAAGTCCTCGAGGCGCTTCTCAAGGGTCGAGATCGTCGAGGCGAGGGCCTGGCTCCCGAGCACCATGCGCATCGGGGCGGGCTCGATCGAGACGCTCTCGATCATGCGCTCGGCCATCTTCGCCGTGTCGCCCGGGGCGAGGCCGTTCGCGGGATCGAGCATCCTCAGGAAGGCGTGCGCGGGGTTGCCGTCGTAGACCGGCGTGAGGTTCGCCACGCGCGCGCTGCGGTAGCGGAAGTCGGTGCGGGCGCCGCCCGGCTCGACGATCGTGACACCGATCCCGAAGGGCGCGACCTCCTGCGCGACGGATTCGCAGAACCCTTCGATTCCCCACTTCGTCGCGTGGTACATCGAGTTCCCGGGGAAGGCGACCTGGCCGCCGTAGCTCGAGACCTGGATCACGCGGCCGCCCTTCTGCGCGCGCAGGTGCGGGAGCGCCGCGCGGATGAGACGGATCGAGCCGAGGAGGTTGGTCTCGGTGATCTCAAGCACCTCGGCGTCAGTGAGTTCCTCGGCCGCGCCGAAGAGTCCGTAGCCCGCGTTGCTCACGATCACGTCAATGCGGCCGTGACGGGCGAACGCCTCGTCAACGGTTCTCTGAACCGCCGCGGCGTCGCGCACGTCGAGAATGCGGCGGTCGAAGGTCTCCGGGTACTTGTCGACGAGCGCCTGCGCGGCGGCAGGGCTGCGGACCGTGCCGATCACTGTCTTTCCGGCGGCGAGGAGCTGCCTGGCCATCGAGAGGCCGAAGCCGCTCGAGACGCCCGTGATGAGCCAGGTGTTTGCGTTCTGCATGTCTGTTCCTTCAGGTGGAATGCGTTGAGTGATGCGGAAGAGGTTAGCATTAGTGAATCTGAGGAATAATATTGTTTTCTTGATGTAATGATCTGTTTTGCTAATGAATAAGGAGGGGCCTGTCATGCTTTTCCGACAGCTTCGCTACTTCTCGTCCGTCGCGCGTTTCATGAGTTTCTCCCGGGCCGCCGAGGAGTGCTGCGTCTCGCAGTCCGCGGTCTCGCAGCAGGTGAGAGCCCTTGAGGAGGAGTTCGGCGTCCCGCTCGTCGAGCGCGAGGGACGGGGGTTCCGACTGACACCCGCGGGGGAGCATCTGGCGCGGCGCGCCGACGGGTTACTGCGCGATGTCAGTCAGCTGAAGCGCGAGATGAAGAGCTTCGGCGAGGAGCCGGCCGCGCTCTCGCTCGGCTACCTCAGCCGCTACGACGGCTGGGAGATCCGGGCTGCGGTCGCGGCTTTCGCGCTCCGGCACCCGAAGGCGGAGATCAGCGCCGCTCCGGGGAGCCACGAGGCGCTCTACGACGGCGTGCTCTCGGGGCGCTTTGATCTGCTCGTGAGCAACCGCAGGCGGTCGCTCTCGCCCGAGTTCCGCAACCGACGGCTCTTCACGAGCGAGGATTCGATCGAGGTCTCCGAGGCCTCGCCCCTGGCGAGGCTCGATGAAGTGAGCGTGAAAGAGCTCCGGGGGATGCCCTGCATCCTCATCGCTCCGGAGGAGCGCGCCGCAGAGGAGGCGAAGTACTTCCGCGAGACGCTCAACTTTGACTGTCCGTTCCTCTTCGCGGCCTCGCTCGACGAGGCGCGGATGCTCGTCGCGGGGAACCGCGGTTTTCTGCCGGTCGAGAGACGGGGGCGGGGCGGAGCGGCGGTACCGTCCGCGCCGGGCGGTGTGATGCGCAGCATCCCGCTCATGGACGACGCGGGGAGGATGCGGCACGACTACTACGCGTTCTGGCTCAGGGCACGCACGACGCCCTTCATCGAGGAGTTCGCGGACATCCTCGCGGAACTCATGGGCGAACGACAGTCCTGACCCAGGGCGGGCGTCTTCACACCGGCACGGGTGAGGTTCCAGGCGCCGCAGACGACAGAGGCCGGAGATTTCTCTCCGGCCTCGGGATCATGCTGATCGTGAAAGGTTGAATCAGGCCTTCTTGGCGGCGGGCTTCGCGGCAGCCTTC
>NZ_JAUNSF010000201.1 GCF_030539355.1 Sutterella sp. | reverse complement strand
CGCCAACTGAACAGCTGTTCAGTTGGCGGCTGTACCGGAATTTGGGAAATTCACGGTCGTGAACTTGGATTTCGCCGTGACTTTCGCGCCGTCAGTGATCGTGGTCGTTCCGGGAAGGTCTTTCACAGTTTCGAAGACCGTCTCCGTTGTGCTGTCATCGTACGTCTCGGCAGCGGCAGTGCCCGCGCCGAACAGACCGACCGCCGCGGCGACGGCGGCAATGACTGTCTTCGTGCCCTTCTTCTGCACGGAGGCGGTGAGTTCGTTCACCGCCATGAGCGCCCCGCGGGCCTTCGAGAAGATGACGCGGTATGTTCTGTTCATGATTCGCCTCCCATATAGTTGAATCATCACGACGCCCTCGCCCGGGCGTTCATGTTCTGCGTCATCCCGTCCGTCCCCTCCTTCTCAGGCGGAGGGGGAAATGCGTCACACGAACGGGATCCGGCCTGCCGCCATGTCCTTTCACGAGCGTCTTTTCCCTGGAAATCTGAATGTCCCGGGAGGGTTTTGACAACAGGGCTCGAGGTCCTGCGGCGGCACAGTCTTAACTGCCAACGTAGCGCAGGGAATGTCTTTTGTCTACAGGAGTTTTCGCTGATCCTCGAATTCGTATTTGATCCGGCGCGGGTTAGTCAGGGGGCGTTGCCGGACAGGCATGAGATGTTGTTTTGAAATCACTTGAAGGAGGCTTCCGGGACAAAAAATCGGCCCGGAGAGATATCGTCTTCAGTCCGACGGAAGAAAGTTCCGGGAAAAGCAAGGCCCGCCGGAGCCGGAGCGGCTGCGACGGGCCTCTGGAGGATGTCAGGAGGGCAGGGCGTCAGAACCCGCGGCCGCGGATGCCGATCTCCCAGTCGAGCGGATCGCCCTCGTAGCGCACGGAGCCGCGGCGCGAGAAGTCCGCGTCGCCCGCGCGGCGCGAGAGGAAGGGTTCGAGAAGCTTGAGAAGGGCGTCGCCGCGGGCCTGGATGCCGTTTGTCTGCGCCGCCTCGGCGCAGCGGTCCTTCCAGTCGTCCGCGTGGTCGTAAAGCTCGTAGAGCGCGTCGGCCCAGGGGCGGCACTCCTCCTCGGAGGGCAGCACGAGCCAGCTTTCGTTGCCCTGGCGGTTCGTCGCCGGGGCGTCGAGCGTGATGCCGCCCTTGCCCACGGCCTCGGGCATGCCGCCGCTCGTCGAGGCGAGCACCGGGATGCCGTTCATCACGGCCTCGGTGCAGACGCGCCCCCAGCTCTCGTACCAGAGGGACGGCGCGAGAAGCACCTTCGTCTGCGCGTAGATCTCGCTCACCTCATAGGTGGCGGGCGTGAGGAAGATGTTCTGGAAGGTGTGCTTGCCGAAGGCCGAGCCGATCGGGCCGCCCGGCTGCTTCAGGGTCTCGAGGGCCTTGGCGAACTTCTTGCGTGTCTCGACCACCATGAAGGGGATGTCGGGGCGCTCCTTGTTGGCCATCATCAGGATGCGCGCCACCACCGCGGCGCCCTTGGCGAAGGCCGGGTTGATGAAGGTCACCATCCTCGGGTTGCGGTGCTTCGCGAGCACGTGACCGGGGTTGATGAAGTTGCCGATCGGGTGCACCGTGAGACCGTCGTCCTTTTTGTAG
>NZ_JAUNSF010000119.1 GCF_030539355.1 Sutterella sp. | reverse complement strand
TGCCCACGCGCTTCATCGGGTACTTGAGGCGGTCGGGCGAGTAGATGCGCTCGATCATCGAGCGGCCGCGCTGGCAGGCGCGGATCTGGCGCGGGGCGTCGGTGTCGTCGGGGAGCGTCGCGTCGGTTTCGATGCGGATGACGCGCCCGTGCTTCGTGAAGCACCTGAGCGGGCAGCGCTGGCCGCAGTTGATCACGCACGCGCACCAGGACATGGATTCAATGGCGTCGGCCGCTGCGGCGACTGCGCCGGCGAGCGGGGTCATGGCGAGACCTGCGAGCGCGAGAGCGTCGCGCATGAGATCTCTCCTAGAAATTCTTGTGTCAAGCATTTCCGGGGTCCTTGAGACGGAATTTTTATGCCGGCGATCCTGAACGGATCATCTCTTTCTGTTCGGTTTGTCTTGGGGTCAACCGAAGAGGTTACTTCGAAAGTATAGAGCGCTTCATGAAAATCTAGGCAGAAATAACTAATGGCGCGATGACGGCAGTTTCGTTGAATTGATCCGCTGAGCAATTCTTCAGTGATTTGTTTTTCCTGGAACAACGCGTTCGCTGCAGTCAGGAGGACTCTGACCGGGCCGGTCTGCGCCTGCTTGATCCCGCGCAAAGAAAGCTCAGGAGGCCCGCCGCCCTGGCTGTCAGACAGCCAGGTGCACGACCCGCTGATTTTTTCGTCGGTGACTGCGGTATTACCCGGCGGAGACGGGATGCCTTCTGAATTTCCTGTAATTTTCCAGGGACGACCCATCAGTTCCCCAGCCGGGGGCCGCAGGCGGTACGGGGCTGCTCTTGGTGGGCGTTCCGCGGCACCGGGCCTCGCCGGCGCAGGCTTTGCCGTGATCGGAACGCCGGGCGGAACCGTTCGTCCGTCGATTTCATGAAATGGAATGAGCAGTTGACAAAAACGGAATGAGAGTGCAGAATGACCCTCATGACGAACGACGAGGTTCGCCGAATCCTTAAACCTTTCACGAGTGAGACGATGACCGTCCTCCAGACCTTCCGAATGTGCACCTGCACCCTCTGAGGCTCTCCGGACCGTTCCCGAGGAACGGACGCACGGAGACACCGCCTCCGCCGCCCTTCCCCGCAACGTCACAACCCTGAAACAGAAGAATTTCGCCATGACCTCCGCCCGTCCTTCCTTTCCGAGTCCGCTTTCCTGCCTGCGAATGCCGCTCGCGATGTGCTGTCGAATGACACCGCGCGGCGTCACCCGCATTCCTCAGAGGAGGTGCTGAAGTTCACTCCGGGAAACTTCGCTTTCAGCACTCCCCAGACCTGAGGGGCACTGACCTTGAGACGGTCAGCATGAAAGGGCGTCGCGTACACACTTCATACGCGACGCCCTGTTTTTTTATTCGTTTTCTTAATCAGTTACAGCAGCAGGAAATCAAAATGGAATACGCAACGCTTGCCGTTCACGGCGGATTTGAGGACGAGAGCCACCGCGCGGTCACCTATCCCGTCTACCTCTCCTCGACCTTCATCCAGCCCGACAGCGAGAATTTCCAGGACTACGCCTACTCGCGCTCCGCGAACCCGACCCGCGCCTCCGTCGAGCGGCTCGTCGCGGACCTCGAGGGCGCGAAGCACGCCTTCGCGACGAGCTCCGGCATGGCCGCGAGCGCGCTCGTCTTCGAGCTCCTCGAGCAGGGCGACCGCGTTCTCATCTCAAGCGACGTCTACGGCGGCACCTGGCTCTTCACGACCCAGTTCTTCGCCAAGCGCGGCATCGAGTTCGAGGTGGTGGACGACTTCAACACCTACGACTTCGAGAAGGCCGCCCCGAACACCCGTCTCATCTTCATCGAGACGCCCACGAACCCCATCCTCACGATCACCGACATCGAGCGCGTCTCGCGCGAGGCGAAAAAGCGCGGGATCCTCACGGTGGTCGACAACACCTTCCTCACCTCGTACCTGCAGCGGCCGCTCGACTTGGGCGCCGACATCGTGGTCTACTCGGCCACCAAGTACTACGCCGGTCACTCGGACGTGCTCGCGGGTTTCGTGGTCTTCAATGACGACGCCCTTTACGAGCGCCTGAGGATCTTCAGCAAGGCGCTCGGCGGCGTGCTCGACCCCTTCGACAGCTTCCTCGTCACCCGCGGCATCCGCACGCTCCCGCTCAGGCTCGACGCCCACAACCGCAACGCGCTCGCGATCGCGGAGTACCTCCGGAATCACCCCGCCGTCGAGAAGGTCTTCTACCCCGGTCTCGCCGACCATCCGGGCCACGACATCCAGGCCCGTCAGGCGAAGGGCTCGGGCGGCGTCCTCTCCTTCCGCTTCAACGAATCCGAGTACGACCTCGACCGCTTCGTCACCTCGCTCAAGCTCTTCGCCTTCGCGGTGAGCCTCGGCGGCGTCGAGTCCCTCATCTGCCGGCCGGCCACGATGACCCACGAGTCCTACGCGCCGGAGCTCCAGGAGCACCTCGGCATCACGAGGAACCTGCTCCGCCTCTCGGCCGGCATAGAGGCCCCGGGCGACCTCATCGCCGACCTCGAGCAGGCCTTCCGCGCCGCGAAGCGCTGACAACCCGCAGCCGCATTCAGAACAGATTTTTTTCAATACATATTCAAAGGAACACCATCATGACCATCCGCACCGCCTCCTTCGCTCCCCTCTCCTTCCTGCGCCGCCGCGTCGCCGCCGCCGTCGCCGGGCTCGCACTCATCGGCGCCGTCGGCCTCACGGCCTCTCCCGCCGCGATCGCGGGCGAGAACCAGCTCGCCGCCATCCAGAAGGCGGGCGTAATCAGGATCGGCACCGAGGGCGTCTATGCGCCCTACACGTACCACGACGCCAAGGGCAGCCTCACGGGCTACGACGTCGAGGTCGGCCGCGAGATCGCGAAAAAGCTCGGCGTGAAGCCGCAGTTCGTCGAGACGGCCTGGGACGCGATGATCGCGGGCCTCGACACGAAGCGCTACGACATCGTCATCAATCAGGTGACGCCGACCGAGGAGCGCCGCGCGAAGTACGACTTCTCGGCTCCCTACACCTTCGTCAAGGGCGCCCTCATCGTGAAGAAGGACAACACGAAGGTGCGTCACTTCTCCGACATCAAGGGCCTGCGCGCCGCGCAGACCGTCACCTCGAACTGGGGCAAGACCGCGGTCGAGTACGGCGCCGAGATCGTGGGCGTGCAGGACTTCGCGCAGTCCGTGCAGCTCGTCGCCACGGGCCGCGCCGACGTGACCCTGAACAGCGAGCTTTCGACCCTTGACTTCCTGCGCGAGAAGCCCGACACGCCCGTGGAAATCGTTGACCTGACGAAGACCGGTCTTGAGATCGCGATTCCGCTGCGCAAGGGCAATCCCGAGCTCAAGGCCGCGATCGACAAGGCCCTGGCCGAGCTCGCCGCCGACGGCACGCTCTCGAAGCTCTCGATCAAGTTCCTCGGCACCGACGCCTCCAAGAACTGAGAACTGAAAAAACCGCCGCTGACGGTGTGACGGCCCTCGGCGGCCGGTGTGACGAACCCCGCCAATCTCTCCCCGGACCCGCCCGAAGCCTCTGATTCCAGGAGACTCCGGACGGATCCGGCGGCGGGGTGCACCCTCGTGAAACACGGGACCTTCCCGAAGAGAAACGCATCATGGACGACCGAATACTTCAGATTCTCGAGGACAGCTTCACGCAGCTCCTCATACCGGGCCTCACGGTGACGATCCCGCTCACGCTCCTCTCCTTTGCGTTCGGGCTCGCGATCGCGCTCGTGCTCGCCGTGATCAGGACGGCCAACGTGCCGGTGCTCACGAACGTCGCCCGCGTCTATGTCTGGATCTTCCGCGGCACGCCGCTTCTGGTGCAGCTCTTCGTGATCTTCTTCGGTCTGCCGAGCATCGGCGTGACCTTGGACGCCTTCCCCTCGGCCGTGATCGCCTTCTCGCTCAACGTCGGCGCATACGCCTCCGAGGCGATCCGCGCCGCCATCTCCGCCGTGCCGAAGGGGCAGTTCGAGGCCGGGTACTGCGTCGGGATGAGCTACCTCACCGTCATGCGCCGCATCGTGCTGCCGCAGGCCTTCCGCACGGCCTACCCGCCGCTCTTCAACGAGTTCATCTCGCTCGTGAAGAACACCTCGCTCGCCAGTTCGATCACGGTCTTCGAGATGTTCATGAGCGCGCAGAGAATCGCGGCGCGCACCTACGAGCCCTTCTGGCTCTACCTCGAGGCGGCCGCCATCTATCTCGCCTTCTCGACCGTCCTCTCGCAGATCCAGGTCTGGGGCGAGAAGCGGCTCGCGAAGTACGAATACTGATTCAACCTGAAGGAAAGACAGGAAATGATCGAACTCACCGATATTCGCAAGTCCTTCGGGGACCACGAAATTTTGAAGAACGTCAGCCTCTCGGTCTCGAAGGGCGACGTGGTTGCAGTGCTCGGGCCCTCGGGCTCGGGAAAGACGACGCTCCTGAGGATCGCGAACTTCCTCGAGACGGCGGACGCCGGGCGTCTGGTCTTCGAGGGCGAGAGCCTTGACCTCGCGCATCTTCACCGGCGCGACATCGCGCGGATCCGCGCGAAGACGGGCTTCGTCTTTCAGAACTACAACCTCTTCCGGAACCTCACGGCGCTCGAGAACGTCACCGCGGGCCTGCGTTTCTGCCGCGGGCTCGGGCGCCGTGAGGCCGACGAGATCGGCCGGGCGAGTCTCGCGGAGGTCGGCATGCTCGACCGCGCGGACCACTATCCCTCGGCCCTCTCGGGCGGCCAGCAGCAGCGCGTCGGCATCGCCCGCGCGATCGCCGCGAACCCGGACGTGATCTACCTCGACGAGCCCACCTCGGCGCTCGACCCCGAGCTCGTGGGCGAGGTGCTCGCCGTGATCAGGAAGCTCGCCGCCGAGGGCCGCACGATGGTTCTCGTCACCCACGAGCTCAACTTCGCCCGCCATGTCGCGAACCGCATCGTCTTCATGGCCGACGGCCTCGTCGTCGAGGAGAACACGCCCGAGGCGTTCTTCACGAACCCCCGCGAGGAACGCACGCGGCAGTTCCTGAGGCGCCTCGACGGCAGCGCCGACTACGTGATCTGAGTCGCCGCAGACGGCAATCGATTTTCAGGCAAGTGCTCCTCCTACCTCCCGGGCTCCGGTCCGGGGGGACTTTTTTTGATGAATTTTTGAAGGTGAGCGCCCGCTTTCGCTGGTCTCGAAAATATCGTTGAATATCAATGAATTATCGAAATTGACAAGTTAACTCACAGAATTATGCGAATAATCTGACCTGCCCTTCCCGCTCTCGTCCCGGACATGAGTGCATTGAAAAGGCGGCTCCGCATTGATGCAGGAGTCGCCTGAAGATCGTCCGGAAGTCCGGGAGCCGTCGTCAGCAGACGAGGTACGGCAGCGCGAAGAGCGCGACCGCGAGCACGCAGGCCGCGCCGACGATCACCTTCCAGATGAAGTACTCATGATCCATCTCGGCGATCTCGCGCAGATCGGTCGGCATGTCGAGCGCGCCGGTCTCGGAGAGCGACGGCGTCATGACGTCCTCCTTCCTCTGCCCTCTCGTGCAGACAAAGTAGATCACGAGGCCGAGCACGCACCAGATGACGCCCGTGAAGAAGGCATCGCGGTCAAGCTCGGTCATCATGTAGAGGTAGATCACGGCCGAGACGGGAGCGCCCACCATCAGGAGCGGGGCCTTGTAGGTGCGCTCGAGGTCCGGGCGGCGCAGACGGAGCACGAGTGCGGCGACGATGCCGATCACGTAGTAGAGCAGATCGGCGAAGAGCGAGAGCGAGGCGATGTAGATGAGCGAGTCCGTCAGGATGAGCGCCACCGTCAGCACGCCGAGCGTGATGATCGCGACGTACGGGGTCTGGAACCGGTCGCTCATCTTCGCGAAGATGCGCGGCATCACGCCGTCGCGGGCCATCGTGAAGAGGTAGCGCGGCGTGGTGGCGATCGAGGCGTTGATGGTCGAGAAGTCGCCGCCGAAGGCCACGCCGGCCGCGAGGAGCGCGAGCGGCAGACCGAGCACGCCGGCGGCCTTCATGGCGTCGGCGTACGGCGCCTGGGCCGTGGCGAGCGAGGCGAGGCTCTCGACCGGCGTGATCGCGATCAGGAACCACTGGAAGAGCGCGTTCACGGCAAACACCACGAAGGGCGCGAGGAAGAGCGCGCGCGGGATGTTGATGCGGGGGTACTTGATCTCCTCGCCCATGGCGACGCAGGCCTCAAAGCCCGCGAAGCACCACCAGACGAGGCAGACCGAGGCGGCGAAGCTCATCTGCCCTTCCGCCGGGAGGAAGGACGGGGCCTTGACGAAGGTCGGGAGGTTCACCTCGGGGATCATGGTGAGGAACCAGATCACGGCCACGCCCCAGAAAAAGAACATGAAGCCGTTCTGGAGGCGCCCGGTGATCTTCACACCGCAGACGGTCGCGACGATGAAGGCGGCGGTCACAATGACGGCGAGCGCAATGTCGGGAATCGGGAGCTCAACGCCGAAGGCCGCGAAGATCGTCTTGAAGTAGTAACTGAAGGCGAGCGCCTCGCCGCCCGTCACCGCGACAAGCGAGATGATGAAGTTCCAGCCGGCGAGCACGCCCGCGGGACGGCCGAGGCCGAGCGAGGCGAACTGGTAGGTGCCGCCCGCGTAGGGGAGCGCCGCGCCCATCTCTGCGTAGAGCAGCGCCGGATAGATGCTGATGAGGAGCGCGACGAACGTGGCGAAGATCACCGACGGGCCCATCTGGCCCACGACGTTCGAGCCGACCGTGAAGAGGCCGACGCCGATCACGGATCCCGCCGTGATGGTGACGGCCTCGCGCATGCCGAAGCTCCTCTGGAGCATCGGCGACTGGTTCTGGGTGTTCATGTTTTTTTCCTGCCTGATTATTGGATTCCAGGATGGCGGCGTCCGAGGAAACGCCTGCGGGGCCGCGGGAAACGCTGTTTCCACGGCCGCGCACGGATTCCATTATGTGTCCGCGGGATCGGGTTATCCCTAGGGTGTTCAGGCAGGAAGGCTTGACGAAGGAGATCTCCGCCTCAGGCCTTGCTCAGAAGTTCGAGCAGTTCGGCGACGTGGGTCTTCGCCGCGACGGCGTAGAGGGCGTGCTCGATCTTTCCCCCGGGGCTGATGACGAAGGTCGAGCGGACGACCTTGCGCTTCACCTCGCCCTCCTTCTCCTCGAGCTTGAGTGCCCCGTAGGCCTCGCAGACCTTTCTCTCCGGGTCGGAGAGGAGCAGGAAGTTGAGGGACTGCTTCGTGCGGAACCCGCAGTGCGCCTTGATGCTGTCGGGCGAGACGCCGGCCACGGTGCATCCGAGGGCCTCGAACTCGGCGAGGTGGTCGCGGAAGCCCTGGGCCTCGAGCGTGCAGCCCGAGGTGTTGTCCTTCGGGTAGAAGTAGAGGATGAGGCGGCGGCCCGCGAAGTCGGCGAGCGTCTTCGTGCCTGCGGTGTCGCTCTCCATCGTGAAGTCCGGGGCGGCGGCGCCGACCTTGAGTTCGGGAAGTTTGGTGACGGCCATCGGTTGTTCTCCATCATTGGCAGGCCGGGCGGGAAACGGCATGCCCGGCGCTCGGAGGAAGCACGATAGCGCGGATCGGGGCCGGCCGGGGGCACCCTCGGCGCTGACCGGACAGTCATCAATCAAAAACCGGAACCTCCACGGAATGGGAGGTTCCCGTCGGCGGCGCTTGTCCGATGGCCTCGATTTTTACTTGAGCTTCGCGTAGACGGCCGGGTCAACCGGCTCCATCCAGGTGGTGCCCGCGCCCGGGCTCATGATCGAGAGGTGCTGGAACCAGCTCTCATGCGAGCCGCCGTGCCAGTGCTTCACGTTCTCGGGGATGGTGACGGTCGTGCCGGGGAGGATCTCCTTGGGCTCCTCGCCCCAGATCTGGTAGTAGCCCTTGCCGGAGACGCCCACGAGGACCTGGCAGGACTTCTGATGCGTGTGCCAGTGGTTGATCACGCCCGGGGCGAACGTCACGTTCGAGACGCCCACGGAGACGCCGGCGGGGGTGAGCGGAGCGAGATAGGTCTGGCCCGTGAAGTACTTCGCGTAGGCGACGTTGTCGACGCCGATCGGGAAGACGGCGCCGCCGACCTTCATCAGCGACTCGGTGATCTCCTTGACCTTCTCGGGTGACGGGGCGTCAGCGGCGCAGACGGGGGCGGAGGCGACGGCGGCGAGGCCGGCGGCGCCGGCGACGAACTGACGACGGGTGGAAGTAGCGGTGCATACACGTCATGCACGGCCCACGTCTTTGCCAAAAACCAAAAACCACGTAGGGTCAAGCTATCCAACATCCGCATCGCACAACTTGTTTGCTTATCACAAGCATGCAAAGCAAAAGCCAACCCGTCGGCTATCTCTCCAACGGGCTGGCTTTTTTGTTTGCGTTACGCTATCGAGCGAAGTGC